>JBEBDG010000150.1:0-6030 GCA_041157165.1 Bacteroidota bacterium | reverse complement strand
TAAGAGCGTTAAAAACAAAGTATTAATGTTCCTATACCGATAAGACGTGCTCCTATTGTCTGTCAGCGCATATCCATGAAACATGAAAAATTGAAACTTCTGGATTAACGCTTCGTCCTCTATACTCCTCTTGTCAAGTACTAATTTCTCATTCAGTTCGTCCCCTAATTTTAATGACCGACTTCTGGAGATTTCTGAGGAACCAATAGCGAACCCTGATTCTTGATACGACGCAGCTACATTTACCCCAAACTGCCTTTCCATTTCCGAAGCTACTGCAGCCCTAAAACCACTCAGTTTGTTGATTTTTTGAGGATACATCAAGATTCCAACCAACATGTTTTTAAATAACATGGAAGTGGAAGTGGAATCTAGATGCCGATATTGTTGTCTAAAAAAATCATTCAATCTCTCAATCTCATCTGAAAGAACTTCGCTATTGAGAGGGTGTTCTACCAATACACTCTGCATCAGCATCTCTTCAGAGAAATTTTCCAATACCCTTTTCTTGTAGGTCGGGTTTCTTAGATAACCCCTAATCTTAGTAGAAAATTTTCTAGGGTTCTTTTCAAACGCTCTGACTAGGTGTTGGTGAAAGTTTGCTTCTCTGGCTTGCAACCATTGTGGTCGAACTCCCGACCGAATGTATCCATCCAAAATAAGAAATGGAATTTCATCTGAAGAAGAGATTTGAACTGAAGTGGATTTTAAATATTCCTTAAATGCTAAGGTAAACTGACTTTTAAATCTTTGTGTAAGGTCACCTCGCAATTGGTCAATTCGCAAATTACCTAAGTCAATCTCAAGTTTATTGATTACCAAAAGGTGTTGCTCTGGGTAAATTTCTGAAAAAATCTCATCGATAAGTTCCCCCAAATTTTGACTTACCAATGCAGATATCTCCTTAGAGACAACTTCGAAACTAGATTTGGTAGCCACCTTTATCTCAAAATTGAGAGAGTTGACTACATGATTAGCCATGGTTGATAGTTGAATAAACTTCTTTGAAACTTCTCAAGAGCTGTATGAGTTGCAATGACAACACATCGATTTTTTTAAGATCGAGCTGATCCTGGTTTTTCAAAAACAACCATTCGTAGTATAAAGATTCAAAATTGTATAGGTCAACCACATTTACAAAATACACTTTGGCTGATTGGTGCGCCAAGATGTTTTCAGAAATAAGGTCATGTAAATAATTAACAAAATCTGATTTTTGAAAACGAACTGGCCATTCAGGAAAAATAAAACTCAAGGTATCAGAAAACTGGAAGTCTACTGGAAAACTATTGCCTACTCCACCCACGACGTTAACTCCCATGATTGTTTCAGGAGCCAAGGAACGGTTACGGAAATCTTGAAAAAATTGAATAGCTTGATCTATAGCTTTTTTTGCACCTGGCTTTGAGCTGTAATTGTTTTTCAATCTCGCAACAGGTTCATGACTGAAATTATAAATCAAAACAGAAAAGGTAAGGGTGGCATCATCTTCTACGATACTGTAATTATCAACTTGAAGCCCAAATCCCAACATATCTTCTCCCATGGAACGCTGGCTTTCCATGTCACTTGGATACAAGCCTTCAATGAATTCTTCGCCATCTGCATCCACAAAAGAAAATAAGTATGTAACTGACTCAAGAGGTCGAAGTAAGATATTTTCGACCATATGAAATCCCTCAGACTGTACATCTAGCTCCGAGATTTTAGCTAAAAGCTGCTCCTTTTTAAGAGCACAATCTTCTTGATTTTCAGCTTGAAACAATAAAGAAGGGAATTCTGATTTTCTTTGCTTCATCAATAAATAATACTTTTTAGTATCATTTGAGTGAGCAATAGTTATCCCTTTCTCATAGGCCAACAAATCGAAAATTTCCTTGACAAAGGATATTCCTTGACCATAAAAATGTAACGAACCATCTGCATAATTAGCCTCTGGTAAAGCATATATTTTACTTTTCTGTCCGTCTAGCTTGAGGTCAATTAATTCCCAATTGCCCACTTGCTCTTTTGATTTATCCACTTGAAAATGGTTCATCAATGGAGCAGAAATATTTCTTCGAATTATATTTTGGATGCCCAAAGTCAATCCAATTCTTTTTTCTATGCTTGATAAATTTGAGCAATCCCAAATTTCCATCGCTTTTAGGTCAAACCCTTTTGATTTATTTTGTCCCAATTCAATAAGTTGGGTCAATAAATTAACCTTGGTTTGAAGTATTGATTTTGCCCAATTCTCCGAAGAATCCAAATCGGAAGAACGACAAATTTTCCTAAGCTTTGTTTCATCCAATTTCTCTCCAAATCTAGCTAGCAAATGATCTAAGAGCCTATTTTTTCGATCTAAGTAGTCATCGCTTCGTTCTGCAGATTCATACAATGCTTTTTTTACTTCTTCTTGAGATGAAAGAAATTTATCAAGATTAGGTATGGAACTAGGCAATTGATGAAAATAGGTAGAGGAGGTATCACTTATGGAAAACAATTGCCGTAATCCCGATAATTGAGTTAAATAAGAAGCCATAATTTGTTCAAAAAAGTACAAATAGGCAGAAAGCTGCAAAGCAGAGGCTTGGATTTCTTTAGAAGCATTTTTAGAAACACCGGTAACTCCTACCCCGAAAAATGCAGGCAGTTCGTTGTGAATCGGAAAATGGGTTCGAAGTTGGTCTAAAGTAAAACGACTAGGAGGTAATTTTTCTTCGTATTGAAGCTCTTGGTAATAAAAACTACTGCTCGAAGAGATTTCAGCAGAAAGCAATTGCTTGGTAATTATTGGATCTACTTCGTATACGACATTATTTTTTAAAAGCTTCAGATTACTTTCAAAAGTGCCGGTGAGTTCATCCATGAAATCAATCTTGGGAAATTCCGTCTTTTGCAACTGAACAAAATTATCGAATACAGGAAGTCCATTTTTAAAAAGTTGTAGGTTCCTGATTTCTTTTACTCCTTCAACAGTGAGAATAAGTTCTTTGATTCTGGAAAGGTAAATAGCATCAATTTTAGAAGTTAAATCTTCTTCAAAAACATATCCATACTTCGGAAGTGGACCAGTAAAAACCTTCTCTGGAGCAATACCTTGCTCATTACAAAGCCTCATGGGATCATGAAACTTCACTTGGGGATTGATATAGCTGTCTAAAGCTGAATACAATTTGGCCATTACCAATTCGCCCAAAGCATCTGATTCAATTACAATTGAACCTTCAATACTTAGGTAAACCTTTTTGAGGATATACACCTCTTCCAAGTCATGTCCGACAAGCCTATATTTATAAAAAAGGTCAGCTACTTCCTTTTTGAGGTAATGCAATTCAATATCACTCAAATCATCAGCGCACTCGATAAATATTTCAAAAAGTCCTCTCAATCCCATTTTATTGGCCTTGATAGGAACAACCCAGGCATTAGCTACAAGTTTTATTCGGTCAATGATCAACTTACGGTAATCATTCACAGTAACCGGGCTACTGCTGAACGCAGCAGCTGGACCAAAAAGTAAGTTCTCCTTAATTGAATCAAATGAGTCAGATCCGAATAGGAAAAGATCTTCTATGGGAAAATTAGTTCGATACCCTAAATCCGTTAAAGCATAACTGAAGTATTCTAAAAATGTAACTCCAGGATCGTGGTAATTGTAATCTGTCCAAATTTTTCCTGAATATTTTTGAACATACGATAGCCCCTCTTCAAATAGAAGATCGTACCTGAGGATGGCTTTTTCGGAAAGTTCGTTTGGGATAGAATTAGACACAGTGATGAAAATTTACAAAATTTCAATTAAAGTGGAAGCAAACTACCAACTGAAAAACTAATTGGGTAAGGCTCTCCAGAAGTAGGATTCAATCCATAGTGCCTAGCAGTACATACCTGCAAGGAATAATTGTATAAACTCCCTGACCACCGGAATTTTAATCGATTAAAGTAACTCCCGTAGTAGGAGTTCGTCTGATTAATTTTGCCCTTAGACGAAGAACCTCCGTAGGTATTTAAGGCAATTAGATGGGCTATTGCATAACGACCACTACCCTTTTCTCCATCAACCCTGACTACCACTTCAAAAGCACAGGGTTCCTTTAGCGCATCAATCATCGTATGCCATTTTCCGTCACCAGGCACCTCTCCTACGAGCAATGAACTAACTCTTCCTTTGGAGGTTATCACACCATTTACGTCAAGTTTCGATTTTGGATTCTCCTCATCTATACCGACGTTTCCACCATTTTTAAGTACTAGTACGGGCTTTTTTTCTTCCTCTTGAAAAGCTAATCCACCATTTTGCTCTTTATCCAAGTTAATACTCCACTCGGGGTGAATTTGCTTGAAATTTTTATAGAAAGAAATTAATCTCTTAGACCTTCCAATAGGCGTAATTCGAAACCCATTTTCTCCTTCTCTAGAAATTCCATCGTCTACAATATTTACAGTAGACTCAATCAAATCTGCAAAATGCCTTTCAGAAGGCGCACTACCTTTTTTAAAGTAGTTGATTAGGGATTGTCTATTTAATAATGCCATACCTAAAATTTAAAATTAAAGTGATAAAACGTCTCATCCTCCACCTTCTTTACTTCTTCTACAGTGGTATCTGGTACTGTCTCAGTATAATCAGAAGTAATGATAAGATTTTCTCCAATGATCATGTCCTCCAAATCAAATGCTTCTGCAGGAAGATAGTTCTCCTCTTCTACCAACTGCACCTTTTTTAATGGATAGGGAATTAGAATAGACCAAGGTTTTCCTACGGTTACCGTTTCCATCCCATCCGCTAAAAGTGCCCCATCGATAAACTGATAATCTCCTTGTTCATTTTCATACATCTGAGCCAAAGAGAAACCTGTGAAAAATTTAATATAGGATCTGCTTGTAATCAAATTCAATATCTCTGCTCTTTTGGTCTCTCTTTTATTGAATGCCGTAGAAATATCATCAAAGAACCATGGGCAGGTTTCTACTAATAATTCATGGTAAAGTTGTTTGAAAATAAGTCCTGTATCGGAGGAGTTAAATTTAACCCTCCCCTTAATCATCAAATATTCGTATTGAGGATTAATTACTTTAAAATCGACAAAAGGATTCATCACCTCCTTGAGGTAAATTTCAATCTCTTTAAGTTGTCCTGGATTCAATTTAGGAAGGTAAAAATTGTCCCTATCTTCAATTTTAGGCATTCCTACAACAACTACCGACCCTGGATCGACAAAACTCTCGTGACCAAAATTTCCAAACACTTTTACAAATCCAAGCCAGTTGAATTTTTGAAGAAGCATTTTTTCTATATCCCAGGATGTCGCTGCTCTAAACTTATGTTTGAGGCTATCACTTACCCTTCTATAAAAATGATTTTTTTCTTCTTTTTCTCTTCCTCCTGAGGATGGAATAGGCTGGGTCACACCAAGTATCCCCGGGATAGCTTGCTCAAATGATTCTATTTTAAATGCAGGAAGCACTGCCTCATGATGCACTCCATCTTGTAGTACTGCTTTTGCAGAAAATGCATTTAAATAAATTCCCGAAATACTACTCGCCATGGGTTGCTGGTCTTTGGTACGGCAACAAATCCAATACAAACCATTCGGCATCACCAAGTTATTCTGGCTAATGTCTTTTGGGCTTTTAAAGGAAATTATCCCTGACCGTGTTAACCCAAAGCTACTATCAAACAAAATATCCTCCTTCTTAAATGGCTTCCAATTATCATTTGCCAAATAGAACCAATCTAACTTTGGAGGATCACCTTGGAAATCGCCCTTGTTTTTGACGATTTCAAAAAGCATACTAAATTCTTCAGCAAATTCCTTTGTTTCCAGTCCTAGGTACAGCGCACCTTGAAGTTCAAGAAATGGAAGAAAAGAGCTTTCATTTACAATCCCATCTTTCAGCAAAAATTTCTTGCCAAATGGATGAATCTGAATGAAATTTTCTTGCTTTTTGGTCTGATTGGAAAAAGATCGGGTTCCTAAAAAATTAATTTCTGAAGTAGAAGAATAGTCTATGTAAAGATCTTTCACCATGGGTGAAAAAGGC
>JBEBDG010000149.1:0-6108 GCA_041157165.1 Bacteroidota bacterium | reverse complement strand
TTGCATTTATTTCATTTTCAACTATTTCTAAATAATTAGATTCGATTAGCGCATCTGAATCTAAAATGATAAAATAATCACCATTGGCAACCTTAAAACCATCATTTCTAGCAAAACCTTGTCCAGCATTTTCCTTATATATATATATTATGTTTAAACCCTTTAATTTATATTTATCAATTATTTTTTCTGATGTGTGGATAGATCCATCTTCAATGATAATAATTTCAAAATTAGACTTAGTTTGTTTTTCAATACAATTTAATAATTCATCCAACTCATCTGGACGATTAAAAACTGGTATGATAAAACTAAATAACATGATTAAAGATTAGCTAAAACTTTATCTGCAGATTGAATGATATATTGAATATGTTCATCTGTGATTTGTGTGGATAAAAACCAAGATTCGAATTGAGAAGGAGGTAGGTAAATCCCTTTTTCTAACATTCCATGAAAAAATTTACCAAATTTTTCGGTGTCAGCTAATTTTGCATCTGCAAAATTGTTTACTTCTTTATTGGTGAAGAATATGGTAAACATGGACCCCAATTGTTGAATAAAACATGATATTTGATGCTTTTGAAAAATTTTCTCTAATTCTAATTTCAGAAACATTCCTTTTTCATCAAGTTCTTTATAAATATCAGAATTTTGTTCAATTAATTGTAGCATGGCTAATCCTGCAGTGGTTGCTAACGGATTTCCAGATAAGGTCCCGGCTTGATAAACAGGTCCTGCAGGAGCAATCAATTGCATGATTTCTTTTTTACCTCCATAGGCTCCTACAGGTAAACCTCCACCAATTATTTTTCCTAAGGTTGTCAAATCTGGTTGAATAGATGTTAATCCTTGATAACCAGATTTTGAAAGTCGAAATCCTGTCATTACTTCATCAAAAATTAATAATGCTTGATGTTCATTACATAGGCTTCTTAATTTTTCAATAAATCCTGGTTTCGGTAAAACAAGTCCCATATTACCAACTACTGGTTCCAAAATAATGGCAGCAATTTGGTTTGGATTTGCTAGAAATAAGTTTTCAACAGATGGGAGATCATTATACACAGCAGTTAATGTATCATTAGCTGTTGATTTTGTAACACCAGGGCTATCAGGTGTTCCTAAAGTTGCAACACCTGATCCGGCTGCAATTAGAAATGAATCTCCATGACCATGGTAGCATCCTTCAAACTTAATTATTTTATCCTTTTGTGTATAAGCCCTTGCTAATCGAATGGCAGCCATTGTAGCTTCAGTACCAGAATTAACCAATCTAACCATCTCGATAGATGGAACCATATCAATAATTTTTTCGGCTAATTGAATTTCTTTCAATGAAGGAGCTCCGAAAGAAAAACTATCGTGTAATGCTTTTTCAAGAGCAGATTTTATATTTGGATGGGCATGGCCAAACAACATAGGCCCCCAAGAACCTATTAAATCAATATATTTGTTACCATCAACATCTAGCAAATAAGCACCATCAGCAGATTGAATGAAAACAGGATTTCCTCCAACAGATTTAAATGCTCGAACAGGAGAATTTACCCCACCTGGAATAACCCCTTTAGCTCTTTCAAAATATTGTTCACTTAAAGACATATCTTTACTTCTTACCTTTCCCCTTAGCTGCTTGTTGAGCTTTTTGAGCCTCTTCTACAGCTTTCATTTGATTTTGCAAATATTGAGAGAACTTAGATTTTTTTCCCCCACCAGCGGCTATTTTTTTTCTATTTTCCTCTAATAATACTTTTATTTTATCCTCATCAACAAATTTACGAATAGCTAATTGTTGTCCTATCGTAACCAAATTTGATACAAAATAGTAGAAGCTTAAACCAGCAGGGAATGAATTCATGATAAACATGAATATAACTGGAGTAATATATGCCATTTTTTTCATGTCAATTGGTTGCCCAGGTTGATCTGGAGTAATTTGATTGTTGTAATAACCATAAGCCAATTGTGAAACGGTCATTAATAAACAAAACAAACTTACATGTGATCCATAAAATGGTATTTTAAAGGGCAAATTTATAATAGAATCAAAAGTTGATAAATCATTGGACCATAAAAAAGATTGTTGCCTAAGATTAATTAAATTCGGAAATAGGAGGAAAACCGCCATTAAAATAGGCATGGTTGCTAAAACTGGAATACAACCACTTAATGGATTAACACCAACTTCTTGGTATAATTTCATTGTTTCTTGTTGAACTTTAGCCGCATCATCTCCAATTTTTTCTTTTATTTTAGCAATTTCAGGAGCCAAAATTCTCGTTTTAGCCATTGAAACATAACTTTTATAGGTCAATGGTAATAAGGCTGACTTTATGATTAAAACCAAAATAATGATCAATAATCCATAATTAGAAAAAATGCTTTCTAAAAATCCAAATAGTGGAACATATATGTATTTAGTGATTGGTAAAAGGAAATCATAGCTTAGTTTTACATTTTTACCAAACGATGGAGCAATGTTTTTAATTTTCGAGTAGTCATTTGGACCAAAGTAAAATTTAAATTGTCCATTATTTTTTTGAAGGTCATTTACATTACCAACAATTCTAGCTGAAAGCGTTTTGATATTTATAGAGTCATTTAAATTAGGATTTGAGTTAATCTCTGCCTTATTAAATGTAAAATTTTGAGGTATCAAACCTGCAATAAAATACTTCTTTTTAAAGGTTATCCACTCTAAATTCTTAGAAATATTCTCAGTCTCATTATTTGAAGGATTTTCCGTTAAATTATCAAATTCTTCATCTTCTTGTAACAAGTAATTGATTGTCGCTTTACGCTCCTCATTGATATCTTTTTCTGATTGTTGCACATTTTCTAACCAATCAATTGTGAATTCATTACTCGACAACTCATTTTTTAATTCTTTTGTGTCTAATGAATAATTTAATTCAAAACCCTCTTTATTTAGACCATAAGATATTTTTATAGGTTTTCCTGTTGGTGATTGGGTAACAAATGTAACTTCATTTGAATTATTTTTTTCAACTGTATAAACCAATGAGGAAAGGTTTAACTTTTGATTTCCCAAAGGTAATTGGATATCAAATTTATCTTTCTTGGAATCAAAAAGAATCAGACCATCCTTTTTATGATTGGAGTAATTGTTGTAAGAATAATAATTCTTTAATTGAACAAGCTTAATTTTACCTCCAAGGTTTGTTATAGTTACTTTAATATCTTTGTTTTCAATTACATAATCTTTAGCTACAATTTGGGCTGTATCTAAAACTAAACTTTTAGCATTGGTGTCCTTTAAAACTACTTTGGATTTAATTTGTTGACTTGCAACTGATTTTTTTGTCTCAGGAGCGGGAACTTTTGAGCCAAAGAAATACTCATATCCTAAGAGCATTCCAACAATTATAATTATTCCAGTTATTGAATTTTTATCCATGATTAATTTTTTGAATTCTTAAGTAAAGGTAAAGCATGTTGATATGCTGCTTTTATAAAATGCACAAAAATAGGAGCGGGTACTTCAACGGTAGATTTGTATTCTGGGTGAAATTGTACACCAATAAAAAACGGATGATTAGGTAATTCGACAATTTCAACTAAACCAGAATCTGGATTGATTCCAGATAAAACCATTCCTGCTTTTTTGAATGCATCCATATATGTATTATTAAATTCATATCTGTGACGGTGTCTTTCTTGTATATTAGATTTCCCGTAAACCTTAAATGCCAATGTTCCTTTATCAATTTTACAAGGATAGGCACCTAAACGCATGGTTCCACCTTTTTCTGCAATCGATTTTTGAGATTCCATGATATCAATTACTGGATTTGTTGTTTCAGGATTCATTTCAAATGAATGAGCGTCCTCTAATCCTAATACATTTCTAGCGAATTCAATCACTGCACATTGCATTCCTAAACAAATTCCCATAAATGGAATATTGTTTTCTCTAGCATATCTTACTGCCTCAATTTTTCCTTGAATACCTCTTTCGCCAAATCCAGGAGCTACCAAAATACCATCTAATGCCTTTAATGATTCATGGATATTTTCAGGATCCATATTTTCTGAAGAAAGCCAATGTACATTCACCTTTATTTCATTAGCAGCGCCAGCATGAATAAAAGATTCAGCAATGGATTTGTAGGAATCTTTTAATTCAACATATTTACCTATTAATCCAATATTAATTTCAAATTTCGGGTTTTTAAGTTTATCTAAAAATTTATTCCATTGGTTTAGGTTGGAATCTTGATCATTGTAGATATCTAATTTATATAAAACTCTATTATCGAGTTTTTCCGCTTTCATTAATAAAGGAACATCATAGATCGTTTCAGCGTCCATCGCCTCAATCACATCCTGCTCTGAAACATTACAAAACAAACCAATTTTACGCTTCATTTCAGCTGGCAAAGGATGTTCTGTTCTACAAACTAATATGTCAGGTTGTATACCTGACTCAGAGAGTGCTTTTACAGAATGTTGAGTTGGCTTCGTCTTTAATTCTCCTGCAGATGATAAATAGGGAACTAATGTCAAATGAATAAATAAGGTATTTTTTTCACCTAAATCCCACTTTAGTTGACGAGCAGCTTCAATAAAAGGTAAAGATTCAATATCACCCACACATCCACCAATTTCGGTAATAACAATATCAAATTTACCTGTTTGACCAAGTAACATCACATTCCTTTTAATTTCATCTGTAATATGAGGTACTACTTGTACAGTTTTTCCTAAATAATCACCTTTACGTTCTTTTGTTATAACATTATGATAAATACGTCCAGTTGTAATATTGTTATCTTGACTTGTTGGAACGTTTAGAAATCTTTCATAATGACCTAAATCTAAATCTGTTTCTGCACCATCATTCGTCACATAACATTCACCATGCTCATACGGATTAAGTGTTCCAGGATCAATATTTATATATGGATCAAACTTCTGAATTGTAACACTTAAACCACGTGCTTGTAATAATTTTGCTAAAGATGAGGCAATGATTCCTTTGCCTAATGATGATGTTACTCCCCCCGTAACAAATATAAATTTAGTTTTTTTGCTTGTCGCTTTGGCAGACATTTGAATTATTTATTTATTCGTTTACGGGATACAAAGTTAAGAAATATTATCGATTCCTTTTAATCCTATTTTTATTTTAAATTGCATTCATAATGGAATTTTATGAATAATAAGCCAATTAAATTATTTTCTGCTTCTGCTGGTGCTGGTAAAACATATACCTTAACCTTGGAATATATAAAATTGGCATTACAAGAAGTTGAATCCAGGGGTTATTTTAGAAGAATTTTGGCAGTTACTTTTACAAATAAAGCAGCTGAGGAAATGAAAAAGCGAATCATCGATTTTTTGTATCTAATTGCAAAAAATGATCATTTAAAAATTTCGAACCCTCAAAAATTCAGAGAATCAAATCAAATTATCGATAGAATTTTGTCAGATTATAAAAATGACAAAAAAAATATCGATAAAATTGAACTTATTCAACGGGCCAATCAAGCCTTAAAACAAATTTTACAAGATTATGGTCTTTTTTCAGTAATGACCATAGACGCATTTGTTCAAAAATTATCTCAAAGTTTTATTGAAGAATTAAATTTACCAGATCAATTTGAGGTAAATCTGGATAGCAAACAATTGTTGAATGAATTGATGGATGATATTTTGGATAAAATAAATTTAATTCCAAACTCCATTCTTAAACAAGCTATTTTAAATTTTTCCATGAATGAAGTGGATGAGGATCGTTCTTGGAACCAGCTTAGAGAAAGTTTACAAAAATTTTTATTGATTCTTTTTGAAGAGGAATATATTGAAAAAGAGTTTTTAATCAATCAATTTGATTTGGAAGACTTTTTAACGATTGAAAAACAAATTAATGCCTTTAGCCATCATTCAATTGAAAAATTGATTGAATCTTCTAAAAATATCATTCAACTAATTGAAAGCCATAATTTAGAAGAAGCAGATTTTACACAAGGATCAAATGGTCCGGTTGCTGATTTCCATAAATATATACGTAATCCACAATTAAATGGTAATAATTATTCATATATGAATAAGGCAATTCAAAGTGGAATTTGGACTGCTTCA
>JBEBDG010000148.1:0-6127 GCA_041157165.1 Bacteroidota bacterium | reverse complement strand
GCTTTAGGCCCAAAATAGCTACACAAAATAAAACGAGTAAACGCAGTTTCATAGGGTTAAAAATTTAGATACGAAGGTAGGTAATTATTTGCCGATACATGAATTGATAACAAAAGATAAAACCTGTATCCCTTTACCAGAGCGGTTTTTCGAAATTTTCGCGAGCAACAAATGAGCAACTACTCATCAGATTTCGACATTGTTGAGCTACAAATGAGCAACAAAAAAGAACGATAAAACGAAGATAAATTAATTTTCGAATAGTTGTATTTTGTTATCGATTTTTATTGTTTTTTACCCCTGCTTTTCTATTCAAAAAAGTACCCCGGTGAACATTGAACAAATGAATAAATGAACATCCCATTTTGCACAACTTGAACTCCATTTTCATTCTCCTTCCGTACTAATATGTCCAGAAATGTCCTAATTTCCGTGACAAACTACGCCATTAAGTGACAAGCCTTTTTCTTTCCAAAAAATGATTTTACATTAGTCGTCTATGGAAGCGAAAAACAGTAAAGCCGTCACCAACGAAATGCTCTATGAGGAGCTCAAAATCATAAGATCTCAAATGGAGGAATTTCGATCCGATTTCGAGAACTTCAAAAACCCTGTTGGCGAATTTACCTCTAAATGGGTAGACACCTATGATGTGATGCAAATGCTTCGCGTCAGCCGCAGAACCATGGACAATTACATCAAAGCCGGCAAGCTTACGCCTACTCGGATTAAGAAGAGGAATTATTTTGAGGTATCCCAAGTAAAAGCGCTTATGAAAATTCCCGATACCAGACTTCTTTCTTATGGAGTCGATGTCCCCTGGTTGCGAGAAATGGTTCGGCCTATGTTGGAGATGGGGGATGATATTTGAAGTTTCCTGTTGACTTTTTAGAATATATACTATTGTTTCTTGGTATTTGTACCCTCTTGATTAGATGATTGATTTGTTAGTTTCGATGGAATTTGAGCATGTGCTTTTTCCATTAATTTTATTAAAATGACAAGCATTTTTAATCTGGATAATTTGAAAATAAATGAAAAAAGACGAATCCTATTATCAAAAAGAGTTTTTAAAGTTTTACAAAAGCCATCCCTTTTTTTGTAAGAGCTTTATTTCAAGAGAAATTCCTCAATACTATTCCTTCGACTCTTCAAAGCGAGTTAAAGATGAATATATGCCTTTTTCAATTACAGATTTTATTGAATTAGATTCTTCCGAGAATTTTCATTTATGGGAAGCTAAAATGTTGCATTCAGACGAACTATTAAAAGGAAAGGCAATTGGTCAACTTTTGTTTTACGATTTTCTTTTTCATTCATATCCAGAGGAGAATTTAAAGCAATTATTGATTGAATCCGGATTTGATGAAGCAATAATATCGACAAAGAATTATGATGATTTTCATTTCAAAACTTGGAACATTTTAGTTTGTGGAGGCGAAGGATGGGAACTTTGTGCTGGAATTAATCCTATTATGTGGAATTATCCTACCTTACCTGAACAGTATTTTAATGATTCAGTCCCTAAATTAAATTTGTTTCACTTCTATGAAGTTTCTTCTGGCTTTGATATTAAGAATGTCTGGGAACTGTCTATAGATAACCCTCAAGCTCTTCATATTGAAGCATTCTCTAAATTTTTAAAATTAGACTCAATTCCTGATGAAAATGAAATATACGGATCTTACTTGGACTTCTTTAATTCTCAACATGAATTAAGTAATGAAGATATAGAAAATCTAATTGAGTATAACGAATCAGACAATAAAGAAGCTTTTCTTAATTCAAAAAAAATTTCACTTTTAGAAATTGCGGAAATAAATGCGAAATTTCAAAAATCTTTAAAACGACTTAATCAGGTTGTTGACAATGACGCTAAAGTGCATTTTAATCGCTTCATAGGTCGTGATTGGTTTAAATAATAACTTTACCCCATTTAGGGTTCTTCGTCATGCTGTCTGACTTTCAATCCTAAAGCTAATTGCTCCGAATGAACAATAGAAATAAAATGAAAATTAGTACTAGGAGACCCGCATGAAAGCAATATCCTAAAACAGAATTGCCAAGTTTAGGACAACAATAACTAAAAATAGTACTTACAATGAAAATAGGAAGACCCGCAATAATGAAATTATCCGAAATGATATGCGGAAATGAAGTATTCAATCACTTCCCCTATCGTTCTTCATCTCAACTAACAAAATTTTTTATTGATAATGACCTAGACTTTGTTCACGATGGATCTACTAGACATTCTTGGGTTCAAGAAGTTTTAAATAAGTTAAATGAGCAGTCAACAGAACATGAGAATTTACCCTCTAGAGATTTAATTAAAGTAATTACATCACTGGTGAATCCAGACTACTTTCTTTTTGATGATAAATTAGATCATCAGAAAGCTGTTAAAGACGTAAATAACGCTCTAAAGACTTCGAAACTTATACTAAAAGAAAAAGCTGACGGACAATATGTATTGACAACTTTAACTGGAGAATTTATTTCAACGGATATAACTGAAATTGAAGCGATCCAACAAATTACTTTCACTCCATCAGTCTTTAAAATTCCAAAGAAACCAACAAATTCAAAATTAATTTCGGTTATGATGCCATTCAGTCCAGCATATCGAGGAACTTATGAAGCGATTAAACGAGTTGCAAACTATATGGAATTGGAATGTTTAAGAGCTGACGATATATGGGAAAACTCTACAATTATTCAAGATATTTTTGAGTTGATACTTTGCTCTAGAATTGTTATTGTTGACTTCAGTGAACGAAATCCAAACGTTATGTATGAAACTGGAATTGCTCATACTCTTGGAAAAATTGTGGTGCCAATAACGCAATCAATAAGTGACATCCCATCAGATCTTGGACATCATAGAGCGTTAAAATATTTGCCAAATGATGAAGGTTACAGAAATTTATCGAACGAACTTTACAAAAAGATAAAAACAATAATTGACGAAAAATAAATCCTGGCTGTTACACGCTCATACCCAAAATCAGGTTATTATTACAAAAGGCCGGTTTACACATTATCAAGTAAAATGGTAAAACCATCATTCGGTTACCACCCTCCACTATTTCTCACTTTCTTACCTATTATTTCTAGTGACTCCAAATTGAAAAATTTGTAGCATAACAATAAATAAAACTTCAGATTGATACCAAAGTATACCTTCGGCCACCTTTGCTCAATGTTATAAATCACTTTTCAACCTGTGTCATTTCTTTCCTCCTTCTGAAATTTCTGAATCATTTTCAAAAGCTAAAGTGCTAACTACAAATTAGAATAATTAGCAATTATCTTAAGTACTTTTTACCATGAAATGCCCAACACAATAATTTAATTTTGAAAGGTTAACTTTTAAAAATGGCAAAAAAGTATAAAAATGATGATTTAACTAAGAAGGGTTTAGATAGTAACCTCGATGGTCAAAATTATGAGAAATGGGAGAAAGGTAAGACAAAGCCGGCGAAATCAAAGAAGAAATAATGTTCAAAGCTCTAAGTTTTTTTGTTCTAACATTTTACCCACCCCTATTTGCTCAGAATTTAGTGCCAAATGGAGGTTTTGAAGAACTTTATACCTCACCGCCTAATTTTGAAAATTTTGAGGTTGTCAAGTTTTGGTACAAAGGAAATTTTGCAACTGTAGATATTTGGTGGGCTGATTACAATGCAATTTCGTTCTTGAATGCCCATGCATATGAAGGTCAAAATTTCTGTGGAATTGTAACCATCGGGCGCACTCCAGCACCTGATTTGTCACAAAACATAATTTCTTGGTACGAGTATCCTCAAATAGAGTTGACCACTACCTTAAAAAAAGATTCATTATATCTATTTAGCTTCCAAGCTCTTCAATCAAATTTAGCATATGTTTCTACCGATCAATTTGGATTCAGATTACTAGACACTGCAGAAGTAATTCAAAATTGGGGGCCAAAGTTAAATACAAATGCACTGGTCGCAAATGAACGTGTTCCTTATGACAATCAATGGCATTATTATGCTTGGTACTATAAAGCACAAGGTGGAGAAAAATTTCTAGAAATTGGTGCGTATCCATCAGTGGGTAAAACGAATGTAAATGCTTATAAAATACCCGAGTTATGTTGTGCATCAGGCCCTGAAATAACGCAATGGGGGGATACGATTGGCTACCTTTTCATAGATGACGTAAAATTGTATCCAATTTCACTTAGAATTCCTAATGTAGTCACCACAAATAATGACGATATAAACGATTGTTTTCAGTTTATAGAGAATTTGAATATGCACCTTAACATCGTCGATCGTTGGGGAATATCAGTGTTTGACTCAAAAAAGGATACAGTTTTTCCAACTCCCCAAATGCAAGAAAGCTCGAGAGCGGATGGTGTTTACTTTTGGGTTTTAACACTAGATGAAAAATTGATTAATAATGGATTTATACATTTATTAAATAACTAATATGAAAACATTTTTTTTACTGACAATTTTAATTATTACCAATATTTTACACGGTCAAACTCCTCCAATTCAATCACCTTTAACAAGTCAAGACTGGAATAAAGGTGGTAACAATGGTTCTCAAAATACTCCAAATATTATTGGCCCACTTTGGACTTCAGCTTTTTACTTCAAAACAGGAGCCGATTTAAGAATGAAGCTTAATGGCCCGGTAAGTTATCCAATAAATGGATATAATCGCGATCGTCAAGGATTTCTCCTATTAACGAATAATCCTGATGCCATTGCATACGAAAATTCTATCGGACAAAATCCAATGAATCAATCTAATTATGGTGCATTTAGCTTACTTCATTTAATTGGTGATGAAAGTAATAATGTTCAAACTGACGGATATCGATCTTGGATGAGAAATGGGTTGCTATTTTCAAACAATTTTGACGCAGGATTTATAGGAGTACGTAAAATGAATCTAACAACTGGTGATGATGTTAGTGATTTTGTAATCAACTGGAATGATAATTACGGGACAAGTCCTGGGACTGGAACACCTGATAATTTAATTTTTAGCTTCACCTCTGGAGAAGATTCATTAGATGTAAACCACCTTACAGGTAGGTCTTATTATGGAAGAGAAGTGATGCGCTTAACCACCAATGGGAATATTGGCATGGGGCCAGAATTCAATAACAACAATCAACCAAAAGTCGAATTACATATCCACACAGAAGACTCTACTGAATCTTATCTTCAATTTTCTGACGAATTAACAGGTAGTTCCTATACTGACGGATTCAGAATGGGAATTCCAAGTACAACTTCTACAAATATGCCAGGCATAATAAATCAACAAGAAAATGATCGTATAAGTATACAAACTAATAAATTAGAACGAATTCGTATTTCTCATACTGGCGCACTTAATAATGGGATTAATTCGAACCCTTATGGTTTTATAGCAAACTTAACCAGAGTGGGGATTTCTCACAATCCTTTTGTTCCATTAACACAACCTAGATCTTTGTTGCACCTGGGATATAATACGGCTAGTACTGGGGCTAATAGTAATGACGGCCACAGGTCATGGATGGACGTTGGGATGTATATTTCACAAAGCTCAAACAACTTGTATGTTGGTCAGCGATATTTAACAAGTCAAAAATCTGAATCGATAATTAGCTTTGGAGACAGCCCGTCTAATAATGTAAATAATGGAACGGTACTTCGTTTCACATTTACGTCACCATTAGTGAATAACTCACAAACTATTTCAGAATCTTTAAGTGGTTTAGAATTAATTCAATTATGGGCTGATGGAAATAATGGCCGTGTTGGAATTGGAAATTTTCAAACCACAGGATCTTCTCCATTAAATACACTAGAAATTTTTGCCTCAACAACATCCCCCTATTTCGGATCAATAAATGGATCTAGCGGTCTTAAATTCAGACTCTTAAACAGTTTAAATACACCGTTATCCAATCCTGGTAACGGAGTATTATCCGTTGATGCAAATGGAAATGTAATTTATGTGAATTCTAATTCTTCTACAATTGGGAATTATTGTGGTAACAATCCCAATCCTTTAACGAGCGATTATGAAATCTTAACTAACGATCACAACATATATTTTCCTGGACAAGATTTACAATCGTACAATTACAGAC
>JBEBDG010000147.1:0-6159 GCA_041157165.1 Bacteroidota bacterium | reverse complement strand
GCAGTGGCAGATGGAGAAGCTTTTGATCCAAGTCCAGCAAATATTGATTCCCGCACAAAAACAGAAACTATCGAAGGAATTAAGTTGGCATTGCTTTCTAAGAAAACCAGAGGAGGTGCTGTTTTTGGTCGCTTAACTCTACGTTTTGGTGATGAAAAATCCTTATTAGGAACAAGTGTTGCTGCTGATTTAGCAGCTGATATGTTGAGTAAAGGAACTACCACAAAAACGCGTCAACAGTTCCAAGATGAATTGGACAAATTAAAAGCGAGAGTAAGTATTTCAGGTGGACCTACTCAAGCAAATGTGAGCATTGAAACTACAAAAGAAAATTTGATTCCAACCCTTAAATTAGTAGCCGATGCTCTTAAAAATCCTGTTTTTGATGCTTCAGAATTTGAAAAATTAAAACAAGAAAATTTAACAAGTATTGAAACACAAAAAAGCGAGCCATCGGCCAAGGCCTCAGACGCTTTGAATCAATTAACATCTGGACATTATCCTAAAAATGATGTACGCTATAAACCAACGCTAGAAGAATCTTCAGAGTTATATAAAAATGCAAAAATAGAGGATTCGAAAAATTTCCATAAAAACTTCTATGGAGCTTCAAATGCTACCTTCTCAGTAGTTGGCGATTTTGATGAGGCTCAAGTAAAGGATATCATAAAAAGCGAATTTGCTTCTTGGAAGTCTCCTAAGCCATTTGTTCGTGTGGCTGATTCATTTAAGGAGATAAAAGCACAGAATAAATCAATTGAAACTCCTGATAAAGCAAATGCATTTTTCTTGGCCTACCAACCGCTTAAAATGAAAGATTCTCATCCAGATTACCCAGCCATGGAATTAAGTAATTATATGTTAGGCGGCGGATCAGGATTGAGCTCTCGTTTGATGAATCGTATCCGTCAAAAGGAAGGTCTATCCTATGGTGTTGGTTCCCAATTTGCAGCCAATCCTTTGGATGAAACAGGTGCATTTGTAGGTTATGCAATTTATGCGCCAGAAAATTTAGCAAAATTAGAAGCTGCCTTCAAAGAAGAAATTGAAAAAGTCCTTAAAGAAGGATTTACTCAAAAAGAAATTGATGAGGCCAAAAAATCATTGACACAGGCAAGACAAGTTAGTCGTTCTCAGGACAATTCATTAAGTGGCTTATTGAATTCAAACCTTTACTTAGGTAGAAGTATGAAATGGTCGAAAGAATTGGAGGACAAAATAAATGCCCTAACACCTGAACAGATTCTTCAAGCTACGCGAAGAAACATCGATTTATTAAAGATGTCCTTTATAAAAGCAGGAGATTATGCGGGGGCTGCCAAAAAAGTAGCTGAAAAAGCAGAAAATAAACCTAGCAACGCTGGGGCAGTTGGTGGAGCACCGAAGTAATCAAAAATAAGAAGTGGAAAGTGGAAAGTTGAAAAATAATATATTTCAACTCTCCACTTTCTACTTTCAACTCTAACAGAATTCCTCAAACGCGCCCTCTAAATGAGCAGCAATCATTTCTGCTGAGCGGCCTTCAATGTGATGGCGTTCTACAAAATGCACTAATTCTCCATCTTTAAATAAGGCAATTGATGGAGATGATGGAGGGAATGGTAAAGTATATTCACGTGCCTTCTGGGTGGCCTCTGAATCAACACCAGCAAACACCGTTACTAGATGATCTGGCTTTTTCTCAGAAACGGATACAGCCTCTTTTACACCAGGTCGTGCTGTCCTTGCGGAACATCCACAAACTGAATTGATGAACAATAAGGTTGTTCCTGATTGAGCCATTACTTGCTCTACCTCTGAAGCGGTTTTTAACTCTGTAAATCCGCCTTCTACAATATCCATCCTCATCGGATGTACTAAGTGTTCTGGATACATATTAATTAAATTAACAATTATAAAAATCCTAATTCTAATTTGGCTACTTCTGACATCATATCCTGCGAATATGGAGGATCGAATGTTAATTCAACTGAAACATCAGAAACGCCTTCTATGTCGCGAATGGCCTTTTCGATATCGACAGGAATAGACTCTGCAGAAGGGCAAGAAGGAGAAGTTAAGGTCATTAGGACATATACATTATTCACTGGAAAAATTTTAATTTCATAAATCAATCCAAGTTCATAAACGTCTACAGGAATTTCTGGATCATAAACTGTTTTAATTGCTTTAACAACTTGTTCCTTTAATTCCGCTTCTGTTAGCATACTGCCTTTTTCTTGTGTTTGCTCCATTTTTTTAAACCTTTGCAGAAAACGCCAAAGCATAATTTTTCATTTGTTTAACCATGGCTAATAAACCATTTGACCTTGTTTGAGCCAAATGCTGACTCATTCCGATTGCATCAATAAAGTATAAATCGGTTTTTAAAATATCCTGTGGACTTTGATTAGATAATACTCGAATTAACATGCTAATCAAACCCTTAACAATTACTGCCTCCGAATCAGCTTCAAAAACTACCTTTCCATTTAGCAAAATTGCATTTAACCAAACTTTACTTTGACAGCCTTTGATTACATGCTCCTCCGTTTTATTTTCAATTGACATTGGTGGCAATTTCTTTCCTAAATCAATCAAATATTCATATTTATCAGTCCAATCCTCGAAGAGCTCGAATTCTTCAATTAAACTATCCTGAATTTCATTAATGGATGCAGCCATTATTTTAACATATTTACTACTTTTTGTAGGGAAGCTACAAAAGAATCTATTTCATCTACCGTGTTATAAAACGCAAAGGATGCCCTACAAGTTCCCACAATATCAAATCGTTTCATAAGAGGTTGAGCGCAATGATGGCCTGTTCGAATGGCAATACCATATTTATCCAATAATACACCTATATCTTGTGGATGGATACCGTCTATCAAGAAACTTATTACTGCAATTTTTTGTTTTGCTTGTCCAATAATTCTCAAGCCGTCAACGGCTTGAAGTTTATTTGTAGCATAATCTAAAAGAGCTTTTTCTTGTTCCCAAATTATATTTTTAGGTAAAGAAGCTAAATAATCAAAACTTGCACCAAATGCAATTACATCAGCTATATTGGGTGTTCCCGCTTCAAATTTGTACGGTAACTCATTGTAAGTGGTACCATCAAATGAAACTTCTTTGATCATCTCTCCTCCTCCTTGATAGGGAGGCATGGATTCCAATAAATCTTTCTTCCCATAAAGGACCCCAACTCCAGTTGGACCAAATAACTTGTGGGCAGAAAAGGCTAAAAAATCAATATCTAATGCCTGCACATCAATTTCAAAATGAGCCACGGATTGTGCTCCGTCTATCAAAATTTTTGCTCCTACCTGATGGGCCAATTGAATCATTTCTTCAATTGGATTAATCGTACCAATTGCATTTGAAACATGATTGACTGCAACCAACTTTACCTTTTCAGTGAGCAGGTTTTTATAGGCCTCTAAATCCAATTCCCCATTGTCTAAAACTGGTATTACCTTGATTTCTGCACCTTTTTCAGCTGCAATCATTTGCCAAGGAACAATATTGGAATGATGCTCCAAATTTGATATCAATAGTTGATCACCTTTTTGAATAAAGGCTCTACCAAATGTTTGAGCAACTAAATTGATTCCTCCGGTGGTCCCTGAGGTAAGAATAACTTGAGAAGCATCTGGCGAATTGATAAATTGAGCAATTTTTTTCCTGGTATTTTCGTAGGCTGAAGTTGCTCTCTCTGCCAAAGCATGTATGCCGCGATGAATATTGGCATTATCATTTTGATAATAATGGTTCAGGGCATCAATCACCGTTTGAGGCTTTTGAGTTGTGGCTGCATTATCAAAATAAATCAAGGGTTTTCCATTTACTTGTTGATCAAGAATTGGAAAATCTTTACGAATTGCTTCAATATTTATGGGTAGTGCCATTAGATTGTTAAATCGTTAGATGCCTTTATTTTTCCGATGATTTTATCTGATAAAGTTTGTTTTATCTGTTCAAAAGGAATTTTATTGATAACTTCTTGTGCAAAAGCTAACAATAATAAAGTTTTAGCAGACTGTAAGGATATTCCACGAGAACGCATGTAAAACAAAGATTCTTCGTTCAATTGTCCCGTAGTTGTGCCATGTGAACATTTCACGTCATCTGCCCATATTTCTAATTGTGGTTTGGTATTCATGGATGCTTTGCTTGAAGCCAAAACATTTCGACAACTTTGGAATGCATTGGTTTTTTGTGCGTCTTTGCGAACAAAAATCTTACCATTGAACACACCAGTAGATTGATCCATCAATACGCCTTTGTATAATTCATTAGATTCGGAATTAGGCATTCGGTGATCTACAATCGTATGAGAATCCATTAATTGATTTCCTGCTGGGACATATAGGCCATTCAAATTGGAAACTACATCCTCTCCATTGATATAAAAGTGTAAATTATTTCTTAATATACCACCATTGAGAGAAAGCGTAAATGTTTCGGCGTGGCTTTTATCATCTTGAAAGATAAATGTTTGATCTATGTGGGTTGAATCATCGCTCAAGTCTTGCTCCTTTAAATAGGTAAACTTCGCTCCCTCTGAAAGAAAAATCTCCTGTACATAACTCGAAAAAAAAGTTTTACCTTTTTCTGATTTTACAGTTTCAATAATTGATAATTCACTGTTTTTTTCAAGATAAACAATCAATTTGGATTGAAAAGCGGTATTTGAGTCAAATCCATTCAAAGTAAAATCTAGTTGAATTGGATTTTCATTAACTACTCCTTCTTTTACCCATAAAACCAAAGGCGCTTGACAAAGATGTTCATTTAAGTCATAGAATGGATTTTGATCCAGAATTGGATTTTTCGCTTCCCAAACCGATTTAAATGATTTGGATTGATGCAATAAATCGTTCAAACTGATGATATGCAATCCTTCTGATTCAGCAACCAATAAACTTAATTCCCTCCAATTCCAATTAACCTCATTTAACGTTTTAAGAGATGTATATTTCCACTCTTCCATTTTGGAAGTAGGAAAACCTACAGCCTGAAATGATTTGATGGCTAATTCTGTTGCTTTTGATTCCATATTAATCTACCTCTGCTTTAATCCAATCGTAACCTTTTTCTTCTAATTCAAGCGCTAATTCTTTTGTACCAGACTTTACGATTCTTCCTTTGTACAATACGTGAACAAAATCAGGAACGATATAATCTAATAAACGTTGATAATGTGTAACAACAATTGTTGCATTGTCTGGTGACTTTAATTTATTGACACCTTCAGCTACAATTCTCAATGCATCGATATCTAAACCAGAATCGGTTTCATCCAAAATAGCTAATTTAGGATTTAAAACTGCCATTTGGAATATTTCATTGCGTTTCTTTTCACCACCAGAGAATCCTTCATTTAAAGCTCTAGATAATAAGGATTGGTCAATATTAACATAGGCCATCTTTTCTTTAAACATTTTCAAAAACTGAACAGCGTCCATTGGCTCTTCTCCTCGATATTTACGAATTTCATTTACGGCCGATTTTAGAAAATTTGTTGTGGAAACCCCTGGGATTTCTACTGGATATTGAAATGCAAGGAAAATACCCTCAGCGGCTCTTTCTTCTGGAGCCAATTCCAATAAATCTTTACCTTGAAATAATACGGAACCCTCGGTTACCTCATAATCTTCTCTTCCTGCTAAAACGGAAGCCAAAGTTGATTTACCTGAACCATTTGGACCCATAATCGCATGAACCTCACCTGGCTTAACTTCTAAATTGATGCCTTTTAAAATTTCTTTCTCTCCTATTCGGGCATGTAAATTATTAATTGAAAGCATATTAAATTGTTGATTCTTGAATTAGGGAACAAAATTACATGTACTTTTGTTCAAAAACCATAGATTATTTAGAATTAATTTAAATAAGATTAAAAAAATCAAAAAAAATGTAATTTTGTAAAAAAATTAGAAGCGATGGTAACGGTAACAGATTTAGCAGCAGATAAAATCAAAGAGTTAAGAAACAAAGAAGGATTGACAGATCAATTCCACATTCGAGTAGCTGTTGAAGGGGGCGGATGTTCTGGTTTGATGTATAATTTAGATTTTTCAGCGGAGAAAAAAGATAACGACATGGTTTTTGAAGACAAGGGTATCAAAATTATGGTAGATAAAAAATCGATTCTTTATTTAGCTGGTACAGAAT
>JBEBDG010000146.1:0-6180 GCA_041157165.1 Bacteroidota bacterium | reverse complement strand
CTCTTTTCATTTGCAATAAAAGAAATCCTGATAAATACGTTAAACCTTTTAGCGCAAAGGAACTTTTACATTGTAACTTTTGAGACAGAGCAATTGCTATGGCACTTTTTTTGTCTGGAAATAAAATGCCAATCAAAGATTCACCGTATGAGAAAATAACATCATCATAACCTTTTAAGTCGCTAGACAAAATATCAAGATGTTTTTGATCAACTCTTGACTTCAAAAAGTTCATCAAAGCATTGTATCGAATTCTATTTTTAACCAATTTCAGGATTCCACCTAGGGCAACTGCTTGCCAAACAGGCAATAATTTTTCAACAACCAATTCCTCTTCACGACTAATTACCTGAATTCTTTTTGAAATTATGGGTAAAAATTCGTCCTCCGTTAAAAATATCATTTGCTTTTCATTAATTTTTCGCAAAACTACATATGTTTTTTTAACTTTACTTTATGAAAAAGCTTTTATTTATTGATCGCGATGGAACAATTATTATTGAACCACCAATCGATTTTCAAGTAGATAGTTTAGAAAAATTAGCCTTCGTCCCAAAATCGATCAGTAATTTATCTAAAATTCAAAAGGAAACTGATTATGAATTCGTAATGGTTACCAATCAAGATGGCCTTGGAACAAATTCTTTTCCTGAACAAACCTTCTGGCCAGCACAGAATAAAATGTTAGAGATTTTAAGGTCTGAAGACATCATCTTTGATAATATCCACATAGATAAAAGTTTTCCTCATGAAAATCTACCAACTCGTAAGCCAGGAATTGGTATGTTAAGCAACTATTTTACGGAAGAATATGATTTAGAAAACTCATTTGTCATTGGAGATAGATTAACTGATTTAGAATTAGCCAAAAATTTAGGTGCCAAGGGCATCCTTTTAGGTAATATGGAAATTCCATCCTACCTTATTGAATCATTAGCGCTCCAAACAACTAATTGGGATACTATTTATCAATTTTTGCGAATTCCTGAACGAAAAGTACATCACTCAAGAAACACAAAAGAAACTAGTATCTCGATTGATTTAAATTTAGATGGAACGGGTAAAAGTAATATATCCACTGGTCTTCACTTTTTTGATCACATGTTGGAACAAATCGCAAAGCATGGTTCAATGGACCTAAGCATTGATGTAACGGGTGATCTACACATCGATGAACACCATACCATTGAAGATACAGGCATTGCCCTAGGAGAGGCTTTTGTCAATGCTCTTGGAAATAAAAAAGGGATAAATCGGTATGGATTTCTTTTACCTATGGACGATTGCCTTGCCCAGGTAGCTATCGACTTCGGTGGTAGAAATTGGTTGATGTGGGAAGCAGAATTCAAAAGAGAAATGATTGGTCAAGTTCCAACTGAAATGTTTTATCACTTCTTTAAATCATTTTCAGATGCCTCCAAATCAAATTTAAATATAAAAGCTGAAGGACAAAACGAACATCATAAAATTGAAGCCATCTTTAAGGCTTTTGCTAAAGCTATTAGAATGGCTATTCAAAGAGATCAAAAAAATTTAGATTCTTTACCTAGTACCAAAGGTTTGCTTTAAAAAAAAAATGTAAATTTGTAAAAATTTAAACTTATGGGATATTCAGGAGCACTATTTTTCATTGTTTTATTCGCAATTTCAATTGTTATTGGATCAAAACTTCAGAAAATTTATAAAGAGAGAGGAAAATAATCCTCTCTTTTTTATAACCACCCTTCATCTACAAAACTTACATAGGTATTATCTGCAATTATCAGATGATCTATAAGTAAAATATCTAAATTTTTCCCTGCCTCGGCAATTTTCTTTGTAATTTCTTTATCTGAATGACTTGGTATTAAATTACCTGAAGGATGATTGTGAGCCACAATAAGCGATGAAGCAATGTAATGAATAGCAGATCGATAAATCAATTTGATGTCAACTGTAGTACCGGCTACACCACCTTTACTTAATCGCTCCACTTTAATTACTTTAGATCCTCTATTTAAATAAATAACCCAAAATTCTTCATGAATCAATTCCTGAAAAATGGGTCGTAATAATATAAAAGCATCCGCACTTGAACTTATTTTAACTAACTTATTTTTAGCATCATAAGTTGCAATTCTCTTACCTAATTCAATGCATGCTAGTAATTGGGTAGCTTTTGCCTTTCCTATGCCTTTAAAATGAACAAGATCTGATAATCCTAATCTTGAAAAGGAATTTAAATTGCCACCAACTTGATGAATAATCTCATTGGATAATTCTGTAACTGATTTAGATTTAGTTCCTGAACCTAAAATAATTGCTAATATCTCTGAATTACTTAAATATTCCTTTCCTAGATTTTTTAGCTTTTCTCTCGGTCGATCCTCCTTTAAAATTTTCTTAAAAGTAAATTGATTAGAAGTCATTTTTTTCGAAATATAGCCTTAAAAAACAAAAAGCCTATCTAACGATAGGCTTTTATCAAACATATGATAATCTAAAGACTAGGCAGCAACCTTATTTACAAATTTTGCTAATTTCGATTTTTGGTTTGCAGCTTTATTCTTGTGAATAATATTCTTCTTAGCCAATTTATCTAACGAAGAAGCAACTTGCTTGAACAAATCTACAATTACGGCTTTATCAGTTGTCGCTCTTAACTTCTTGATCAAAGTTCTAGTTGACTTGTGTTGATAACGGTTACGTAAACGCTTTGCTTCGTTTGCTCTAATTCGCTTAATTGATGATTTATGATTTGCCATTGCTTAATTAATATTTCTCTATTTTCTAAATTGAAATGCAAAATTAATAGAATATTTAATAAATATCAATACTAACCACAAAAAAAACCATATGAAAACAATCTTTTTAACGATTTTCACTATTTATCTAGGTTTTTCAGCAAGCCAACCCTACCAATGGGGATTTTTTGCACATAAAAAAATAAATTATTTGGCTGTATTCACCTTACCTCCACCATTAAATACCTTTTTCAAAAAAAATATTGAATTGATTCAAGAATATGCAGTTCTACCAGATGAGAGAAGGTATGTTTTGGAAAATGAAGCAGAAAGACATTATATTGATTTGGACCATTACAATATCACAACTATACAATTTAAATCTGAAAAACAGGTGATTAAAAATTTACCTGAAGACTCCATAAATGCTCATGGAAAAGTAGTTTGGTATATACCTATAGCCTATCAAAAACTAATAAACGCTTTTCAAGAAAAAGATTCAGAAAAAATTATCAAATATGCGGCAGAACTCGGGCATTATGTCGCAGATGCCCACGTGCCATTGCATACAACCTCAAACTATGATGGTCAAAAGACAGACCAAGTAGGAATACACAGTTTTTGGGAATCCAGAATCCCTGAATTAATCAATAGAGAATTGGAAACATGGATTGGCCCCGCTGAATACATTGCTAATGTTCAAGAAAAATCATGGGAAATCATTTTGTCATCACATTCTTTAGTGAAAGATTTATTAGGAAAGGAAAAAAAACTATCCTATGATTTTAAGGCATCAAAAAAATATTCATTTGAACAAAAAGGAAATCAATTAATAAAAAATTATTCCAAAGAATATGCCATTGCCTATCATAAAATGCTAAACAATAGCATTGAAAATCGATTCAATGAATCTGTAAAGGTTGTTGGTTCTTTATGGTATTCTGCTTGGTTGGAGTCCGGACAGCCTGATATACCATAATTTTTTTGCAAATTTGTAAAATGAATATTGAAAAGTTTGTCAAATTAAAACCCGGAAAAGAAATTCCACTAAAAAGATTTCATCCGTGGGTGTTTTCAGGAGCTATTCAGCAGCAAAGCTCAAATTTAAATGATGGAGACTGGGTTGAGGTAAAAGATTTTAAAAATAACTTTCTTGGTATTGGCCATTTTCATAATGGCAGTATTGCTGTGAAAGTTATTCATTTTAAACCGATAGAATCATTTAAAGCCTTGTGGAATGAAAAAATCGAACAAGCAAAATCATTAAGAGCATCCATTCCATTCAATAATACGAATGCTTTTCGCTTAATTCATGGAGAGGGCGATAATTGTCCTGGCCTAATTATTGATTTTTATAATGGCGTATTTGTTATTCAAGCGCATAGTATTGGAATACATAAAAATTTATCTTTCATTAAGGATGCAATCTTGAAGTCATATGGCAAAAAATATGTAATTGCAATTTATGATAAAAGTAAGGAAACCTTGCCGCAAGAATATGCAAATACAATTGAAAATAAGTTCTTAGAGGGAAAAGCAGATGTACCTTATCTTGTTAAAGAAAATGGAATTACATTTGCTATAAATTGGATAACTGGTCAAAAAACAGGATTCTTTCTTGATCAAAGAGATAACAGAGAGCTATTAGCTAAATTTGCAAAGGGAAAAGATGTTTTAAATACTTTCTGCTATTCAGGCGGTTTTAGTCTATATGCATTGAAAGAGGGGGCCAACAAAGTAATTTCATTGGATGCTTCATCCAAGGCCATTGATTTAGTAAATCAAAATATAGCATTGAATAATTTCGAAAAATTAAAGCATGAGGCAATAGCTGGAGAAACCCTTCCCTATTTACGAAATAATAAAGAACTATTTGACATTATCATTTTAGATCCACCTGCGTTTGCCAAATCCATGAATGCCAAACATAAAGCTTTACAAGGTTACCAAAGGATCAATGAATTAGCTATGCAACAAATTCGTCCGAATGGACTACTATTTACTTTTTCTTGTTCCCAAGTAATTACTCGCGACCTCTTTTATAATATGTTAGTTGCTTCCGCGATAAATTGTGGAAGAGAAATTCAAGTTATCCATCAGATGAATCAAGGTCCCGATCATCCGGTAAATATTTTTCATCCTGAGAGTCATTATTTAAAAGGTTTTGTATTAAGAATCAAATAAAAAAGCAGTGCTGTTGCACTGCTTTCCTTTTTTAAAATTCATTAATTTATAAATCGGAAAAGTCGATTCCATCTGATTTTACCAGAAAAAATTCCTTTATTTGGATCTAAAGACATCCAAATAAATACAGGCTTTCCAACCACATGGTCATAAGGTACAAATCCCCAAAAACGCGAATCAGCTGAATTGTGACGATTATCCCCCATCATAAAATAATAATCTTGTTTAAAAGTATATTCTTTTAACAATACACCATCCTGATAAATTTTACCACCCAAAATTTGAATACCAACATTTGATTCATACTTCTGAATCACTTCCCCATAGGTGGAAACGTTTGAAGCATTTAATAAAGAAATCTTCAATCCTTTTGCAGGAACTTTTAATGGACCATAAAAGTCTCTGTTCCATTTGAAATTTATGGTATCATGAGGGAAAAAATCAGGAGCTGTAAGACCTTTAGGATCTTTAAATGCATCTTTTACGATAGATGAACCTTTAACTCTTGCTAAAATTTCATTAATAACCGTTTGGCTTGCGTTAACTTTATATCCCACTAATTGATTGGTGCTATCAGCTAAAGGCGCATAATCAGCAGCTTCCAAATTATTATAAACATCTGGAGCATTTCGAACACCAAATTCATCAAAAAATTGATCATCCAAAACCTCTTTTGTTTTAATAAAAACCGGATGCTGCATTCTTTCAGGATTAGCCATTGGCTTACCATTAACATAAACTTGCTGGTCGTTAACTTGAATAACATCACCTGGCGTACCAATACATCTTTTAACATAAAATGTCCGTAAATCAACTGGAGCATCACCATCTAATTCATAATTTGGCACATTAAATACCACCGGATCTCCAGATTTAATTTTTGAAAAACCAGGTAATCGATAAATCGGTAAATCTAACCAGCGTAAATAACTTGGAATTTCGGTAAACCAAATTTTTTGATGAGTTAAAGGTACTTGTAAAGGAGTTTTGGGAGTTCTAACTCCATAGTGCAATTTACTTACAAATAAAAAATCACCCACCATCAAGGAACTTTCCATGGATGGCGTTGGAATGGTATAGGCCTCAAATAAAAAGAAACGAATCAACGTAGCTGCTACTACAGCGAATGTTACAGAATCTAACCATTCCCTGAATGCAGATTTTTGTTTTTTAACCTTAGGTGTTTCAGTGGTACTCATTAATTATTTTGAATTATGAATAAAAAAATTTCTTGCTTCTTACTTCTTACTTACAACTTCAAAAGGTCTTCCAT
>JBEBDG010000145.1:0-6201 GCA_041157165.1 Bacteroidota bacterium | reverse complement strand
TCTGAGACAAAAGCATAACCTGCTCTTGATAAACAGTAATTCCATATGTATCAGCCAAATATTCTTCCATTTCAGGCAAATCATACTCAATTGCTTCTCTACCATGTTTTCTTGCAATATAATTTGGAATATAAACCATAGGACCTGGTCGAAATAATGCATTCATCGCAATTAAATCTGAAAAACGATCTGGTTTTAAATCCCTTAAATGCTTTTGCATTCCGGCCGATTCAAATTGAAATGTTCCATTTGTTTCTGCTCGTTGGTAAAGTTCGTAGGTAATGGGGTCATCTAATGGAATATCATCCAATACAATATCCACGCCATGATTCTTCTTGATTAAACGAACTGCCTCCTTTAATATTGATAAGGTTTTAAGACCCAAAAAGTCCATTTTAATAACTCCAGCATTTTCAATAACCCCTCCATCAAATTGAGTAATCAATAAATTCACGTCTTTATTGGTGGCAACAGGTAAAATATCTGTCAAATCAGAAGGTGCAATGATAATTCCAGCAGCATGTATGCCAGTTCCACGAACAGAACCCTCCAATACCAAGGCTTCATCAATTACCCTGCTTGCCAAACCACCTTGTGACTTAATTTCTCTTAATTGCTTTACTTGTTCCAACTCATCAGCAGACAAGCCTTCCTTGTCGGCTAAACTGCCATCGCCTGTTAAAGGAGCATTCACCACTCTCTCCAAAGAAATTTTTGGTTTTTCTGGAACCAATTTGGCCAATGCATTTGATTCTGATAGTGGCAAATCTAATACACGCGCAACATCTTTTATGGACATTTTAGCTGCCATTGTTCCATAAGTAACAATATGTGCAACTTGATTTTTTCCATATTTTTCAACTACATAATCAATTACCTTTTGTCGACCCTCATCATCAAAATCTGTATCAATATCGGGTAATGATTTTCGATCTGGATTCAAGAAACGTTCAAAAAGTAAGTCATATTTTATCGGATCAATATTGGTTATGCCTAAACAATAGGCAACTACTGAACCTGCTGCCGATCCACGACCAGGACCCACATAAACCCCTAAATCTTTACCAGCATTAATAAAATCTGCTACAATTAAGAAATAACCAGCAAAACCCATGGTGCGTATCGTATGTAATTCAAATTTGATACGCTCATTCTTTATCTCATCTAATTCTTCATATCTTTTTTTCGCTCCTTCCCAAGTTAAAAATTCCAAATAGTCGTCCTGGGACATAAATTCCTTTGGAATTTGAAATGCTGGTAATAATACATCCTTTTTTAACTCCAAGGATTCCACTTTACCTACAATTTCATTGGTATTATCAATTGCTTCAGGAATATGTGACCACAATTGGGTCATCTCCTCAGTGGATTTAAAATAAAACTGATCATTATAAAAGGCAAACCGTCTTCCTTTTACGTCCATGTCGTTTTCGACATCTTTGTAAGTAGGAGTGGATTGTTTTTCTCCAGTATTGATACACAATAAAATATCATGCGCATTTGCATCTTTTTGATCTAAATAATGCGAATCATTGGAAGCTATTACTTTGACATTGTACTTTTTGGCAAATTTTAACAAAACCTCATTAACAGTTTGTTGCTCTGGTATAAAGTGATTCTGAACCTCTATATAATAATCCTCACCAAACAAATCTAACCACCATTTAAACTCTTTTTCTGCCTCTTCCTCACCGTTTCTTAATATGGCCTGTGGTACACTGGCTCCCAAACAACAAGTAGTAGCAATTAAACCCTTATGGTATTTCAAAACCAATTCTTTATCAATCCGAGGGTATTTTGAATACATTCCCTCCATAAAACCCAATGAACACAATTTCACAAGGTTTTGATAACCCTCAGGCGTTTTTGCTAAAAATAACTGATGGTATCTTTTATCCTTTTGATCTTTGGTAAAAGATTGTTTATGTCTATCTGCAACCAAATAAAATTCACAACCAACTATTGGCTTAACACCGTGCTTACCCGCCTCCGATACAAATTGAAACACCCCAAACATATTTCCGTGGTCTGTAATCGCCACTGCAGGCATGTTATCTGCTTTTGCCTTTTTAAACATAGCAGAAATCTTAGAAGCTCCGTCTAACAATGAAAATTGTGAGTGATTGTGTAAATGAGAAAATTGCATATTTATTCTGTAGGAGCTTTATCGAAAATTGAGGCGTTCAAAAAATCTAACACTGGTTTTAATAATTTGGCATTTAAAATTATTTCTTCTTGAAAATGCTTATTCAATAATTCATTATCATTAAAATGTTTCCAAAAGAAAAACTGCTTTTGCTTTAAAAGATTACGATAAGGATGGTCTTCTGGATACCCTTTAGGCATTTTTTTCAAGGATTCACCTTGAAATTGACCAAAATTTGATGCAAATTTTGGATTGTTCAATAATGCGATCAATTGATCACCATTGTAATCAATTTCTTGCCTAAACTTAACTAATTGTGATGGTTCCGGGGCATACATTCCACCTCCTAAAAACGATTTATCACCTGGTTCAATATGTAAATAATAATCCATATAGGGAGAATTTTTTCCACCTTCAGAAAATGCGGCCGAAAACCAAGGTTTATAGGGTGCTTTATCTTTAGAAAAACGAACATCTCGATAAATTCGAAAGACACAATGTTTTGCCTCAATGCCATCCATTTTTTCAAAGTTTGAAAAATCTTTAATCAAATCTGAAACAAAATCATCAAATTGAATTTTCACCTTCTGAAATTCACCTTTATGATCAGCAAACCACTCTCGATTGTTGTTTGTTTTCAATTCAGCTAAAAATCGTAAAAGTTCAGAAGTTATAGGCATAAATTTTGTTTTGAGAACGAATAACGAATTTAAAAAAAATATTAGGATTTTGATAGGGAAAATGATGGAGATTTGAATGAATTTATTGATTTTTGTAAAATTTATTTTGACAATTTTTATGCGCATATTAACCGGAATTCAATCATCAGGCAGACCCCACCTTGGAAATATCCTTGGGGCGATCATACCAGCGATTGAATTATCTAGGCAATCTGGAAATGAATCATTTCTTTTTATTGCAGATCTTCATACCCTCACAAGTTTAAAAGATGGTGAAGCCATCCGCAATAATACATTAGCCATTGCAGCTGCATGGCTGGCTTTTGGTTTTGATACGGATAAAAATTTCTTTTATCGTCAATCTAAATTGGCTGCCTATCATACAGAATTAATGTGGTATTTAAATTGCTTTACTCCATTTCCTATGTTGGCAAACGCACATAGTTTTAAGGATAAATCGAGCAAATTAGCGGATGTGAATGCTGGACTATTTACTTATCCAGTTTTGCAGGCAGCCGATATTGTTTTATATGACGCCAATATCGTACCAGTTGGTAAAGATCAACGTCAACATATAGAAATGACGCGTGACATTGCATCTTCAGTAAATCGATTAGCAGGAAAAGATATTTTGGTCATTCCAGATGCCCAAATCAGTGAAGAAGTTATGACCATCCCTGGCCTTGATGGTCAAAAAATGAGTAAATCTTTAAACAACTATATTGACATCTTTTTACCAGAAAAAGAGTTATTAAAACAAATTAAAAAAATTATTACAGATACCACTCCATTGGAAGATCCAAAGGATCCTGAAAATGATATTACTTTTAAACTGTATCAATTAATAGCAGAAAAAGAAGAAATCGATCAAATGCGTTCAAATTATTTAGCAGGAGGTTTTGGCTATGGTCATGCTAAACAAGCTTTATTTGATGTCATGTTAAGAAAATTCAGAGAGGCAAGAGAAAAGTTCGACTATTATATGAACCATCCAGCAATTATTGAGCAAAAATTAATTGAAGGAGAGAAAAAAGTTGAACCAATTGCCAAACAAACCATTCATCGCGTTCGAGAGGTTTTTAAATTTTAAAAAATGTGGCCAAACTGGGATATTGAATTATTTAAGTGGATCAACCAACAACATTCCGATTTTTTAGATCCGATAATGATCTTTTTTTCCAATAAATATGTTTGGATTCCATTTTATTTACTGCTCGTCAGCTTCCTCATTAAAAAATTTAAAAAGAATTCTTGGAAAGGTATTGTATATCTTATTGCATCAGTCGCAATATCTGACCAAATTTGTTCATCCATCCTAAAACCTTGGACACAAAGACTCAGACCCTGTCATGAACCAAATTTTCAATCTTGGATTTATTTAGCAGATGGTTGTGGCGGCCAATTTGGATTTTGCTCCTCTCATGCAGCTAATTCCTTTGCTTTAGCGATAGGTTTTTATGTTTTAACAAAAAATAAATCATGGCTGAATGCCATGATTGTTTGGGCAACAATTATTTCATATAGTAGAATTTACCTTGGAGCCCATTATCCAATAGATGTTTTAGTTGGTGCAGGGATAGGGGTTTCGGTAGCCGTATTAGGTGGAAAGTTAATCGTAAAAGAGTAAGTCAATAATTTTAATTATAAACTTATTTTAACCATTGATAAGTATTTAATCCATCCGGGAAATCACTTAATTCTGGTTCTTGGGCTTTTCCAAAATCAATAAAATCTTTACCTACTACACATTGAATTTTTTCATTAAATTCTTCCATCTGTTTATTAACATCCTTTATGTCTTCATAAAAATGAAGATGTAAAACACCTACTGCAGAAACTAATTCAGGCTTCTCTAATACTAATAAATTACCTAAATCATAATGTTGTATTTGATTTAGAAGCATCAAAGTTTTTTGATATTGGTAATTATTGGAATATTTATGATGATCCATCACACCTTGATAAGTTGTTAATACATCAAAAAGTGGAATCAAATTATATCCATTCGGAACAAATATGGAAGAGACATTTCTACAACCCAATCCATAATAAGTGAAAATATCTTTTGCCAATCCATGAAAATCATTCTTATTCTCTTTTCCATTTAAAACTGCGATTGAACTTCTATTTTTACGAATAATATGTGGTATATTTTTGAAATATTGGTGAAAATAATTTCCGGCAAAATCGGAACCTGTGGCTATTACCATGTCCATATCAGAAATTTTATCAACAATTGTTAAAGGAAAATCCCCACAATCGTTTATTGCTTGAATATAAAGGGTCATCAGAAAGGTATCTTGAGAACTCAATTTAACAAAACAATGATTCCCTGAGGCAAGTACCATCAATACATCATGCAAGCCAACGGCAGGTAAATTTCCAGGTAAAATCAAACCAACTTTTTTAGGTTGATTGGTAGTAAAAACACCTTCTTTTTCAAAAAAGTAAGTCCATTTATCTACATTAAAAAATTGTTTTTCGATTGATTTCATGGAATATTCAATTAATTCTTGAGTAAACCATGGGTTCTCTTGCTTTGACTTTTCTATAAAAAGTTCAATTTTTTCTTTATTTGTTAAAGAAGTAAAATAGACTTTTAAAGAAGAAATCAAGGTTAAAAACGAATTTTTTGACATATAATTCAAATTTTCAAAGTACAAAGTTCTAAATTTTTTACAATACTCAACTAAAAATATATACTATTCAAAATTCTGTTCGTAAATTGCAGCATCATTTATTCACCAAAGAATTAAATTCTTTAAAATTAATTGAAATAATGGCAATTATTATTACTGAAGAATGTATTAATTGTGGGGCTTGCGAACCAGAATGTCCTAATACAGCTATTTATGAGGGAGGAGTAGAGTGGACTTGGGCAGGAGGAACCTCATTAACTGAAGTTGAATTAGAAGATGGTAGCTCCATGGATGCAAAAGAGCCCATTACTCCCATATCGGATGAATTTTATTACATCGTTCCAGACAAATGTACAGAATGTACCGGTTTTCATGAAGAGCCGCAATGTGCTGCTGTTTGTCCGGTAGATTGTTGTGTACCAGATCCTGATCATGAAGAGGATAAAGAAACCCTTCTTGCTAAAAAAGCATGGTTGCATGCAGAATAAGATTTAATTAAAATTAAATTTAAAAGAAAAGCATAAGGTAGGAGAGGTAGATAAAAAATTTAATTCTTTATTACATCAATAATTATACAAGGTTCAAGAATCATTCTTGAACCTTTTTTTATTCCTAAAACCATTCAAATGTAAATTATTAATTATAACCCGTTCCTATTTACCTATTATCTATTACCTATTTACCTATTATCTATTACCTATTACCTATTACCTATTACCTAAAAAATACCAACTTC
>JBEBDG010000144.1:0-6226 GCA_041157165.1 Bacteroidota bacterium | reverse complement strand
ATTTGTGTTACTACCACCAATGGAACGGTTGCGCTGCGAAAAGCAGAAAAATCTCCCTTGCTAATGGTAGGGGCTTTTTTAAATCTTTCTCAAGTGGTGAATAGGTTGAAATCTTGGGAGGGTGACGGGCTAATTTTGTGTGCAGGATGGAAGGGTAAACCTAATTTAGAAGATACATTATTTGCTGGTTGCGTAATTGATGCTTTACATGGACAATTTCAGGTGGCGGATGATGCTGCTCTAATGGCATGGCAAAATTATAATATAGCCTCTAAAGACCTTCAAACAGCTGTTAAAAATTCCTCGCATGTGAATCGATTGTTGAAATTAGGAATTGAAAAAGACATTTCCTTCTGTTTAGAAAAAGATAAATACCAGGTTCTTCCCATTTGGAAAGAGGGAAGTCTACGGGTAGACGTAGAAAGTTAATAAAGAAATTATAGAGTTGATTATTGACAAGAATTAAATAAATTTTATACCTTACATTTTAAACTATTTACATATTACTTAAATCCTTTAATTATGAAATTTTTACCTCAAATACCTACCTATTTAGTGGCCTTCATGTACTTGTTTTCATCGTTTATGTTCTTTTTCCCCTTGATGGAAATGCCAGCGATGACAGGGAATCAAGCTGTTTTTATGAATTTATTCGCTACAACTGGTTACATGGCTGTCGTGAAAATTTTTGAGATAATAGGAGCTGTTCTTTTATTAGTACCTTCCAAAAGAGCTTTAGGGTCTTTGATATTGGCGCCGATCGCTGTCAATATTGTATTGTTTGAATTAATTATTGCTCACCAACCAGGAGTAGGTATTGTGATGTTGATTTTTCAATCTATTATTTTATACCAGGAAAGAGCTAAGATTAATGTTTTTTAGGTATTATGTGACTAAAGTGATTTAGTATAAAATTACATTAGCCACAGAAGCATTTAGTTTCTAAGATTCTAATAGAAGATACTTCTTAAATCCTTCGAAGTCGCTATTTAATGAAATGGCGACTTTTTCTTTGTCCAATAATTCTTCTAATCGACTTGGTATAGGTACTTTTTGATTCAGAGTACCTTCTACAGTTGGTAAGAATTTGGCATAATGGGCGGTAGATAAAACTATCCCACAAATATCTTCCTTGAACTCTTTTTTATATTGTTGCAAACCATCGTATCCAACCGCAGTGTGTGGACACATGATATAATTGTATTTCTTATAAATTTCCTGAATGATATTTTTAGTTTTCACATCATCGGTAAAATAACCTTTGATGAGCTGTTTTACCTCATTCCATTCCTTCCCAGCTAAAATTTGCATGCGGATAAAATTCGAAGGGTTGCCAACATCCATCGCATTTGAAAGAGTTTCTTTACTTGGCTTTGGTTCATAGCTTCCAGAACGTAAATATTCAGGAACAATTTTATTGATATTTGTGGAAGCTACAAACGAATGGACGGGTAATCCCATTTGGTAGGCCATTAGTCCAGCACTTAAATTACCAAAATTACCACTCGGTACACTGAAAACAATTGGTAGTTTATTGCCTTTTTTCTTGGCCTGGGCATAGGCTGAAAAATAATAAAACGATTGTGGAATCAAACGGGAAATATTGATTGAATTGGCAGAAGCTAGATTAAATGTCTCTCGTAATTCTTCATCTAAAAACGCTTGTTTGACCAATCGTTGGCAATCATCAAATGTCCCATCAATTTCCAGCGCGACAACATTTTTACCAAGTGTTGTTAATTGTTTTTCTTGTATATCTGAAACTTTTCCTTTAGGATAAAGGATGGTTACTGAAATGCCAGGGGTGTCATAGAATCCTTGTGCTACAGCTCCACCCGTATCTCCTGAGGTTGCAACAAGAATTCTAATTTCTTGTTTATTTTTTTGTAAAAAATGCGACATGATTGCGGCCATGAACCTTGCCCCAAAATCTTTAAATGCCATGGAAGGTCCATGAAAAAGTTCCAAGACATCTGTTCCTAGCTCTAATTCATGGATAGGGGACTCGAAAGTGATGGATTGAGCTATGATATTTTGAATGTCGGAATCTGTTAATTCATCACCTAATAAGCATTTGCACACAGCTACGGCAATCTCTTGGATCGATTTATGCTCTATATTTTCAAGAAATTCCTCGGGCAAGCGGTTGATTGTATTTGGCATATACAATCCATTGTCTGGTGGTAATCCTCTAAAAATGGCTTCCTCTAAACCTACTTCCGGACTTTGGCCTGCTGTACTATATAATCTCATTTGATTCCCTTAGGATTTATACTTCCCCACAAAATTAGCTATTTAGGCCTTGCTTAACAAATTATTCGGAAAGATCTACGATTCTTGCCTGAAGGGTTCTTTTGCCATTGAATTCATTTACATCCAAATGATAGGCCATATTAAATGGTTTTTGCTGGTGGTAGGCCTCTAATAAATCTTCATAAAAGGCATTTCGCATTCCAAAGGCAACTGCTTCAATTTGTCTGAATTGTGGAGTTTCGCCTAAAAATAGTTTTAAATGATCCTCTTTCATGATCGTAGGTGGCGATTGCAAATAGACTTTACTTACTAAATAGGGTAACATGTTTCCAGGCCCATAGGGCGCAAGTCGATTCAGTAATTTATCATGAAAGGAAAGGCTAAGAGCAGAAATGGGGATGTCTAAATCAATAGTAATTTCAGATTTTTGCTCTTTCTCTTGTAAACTATTTTGTGCCAATTCATCAAAGCGTTTGATAAATGCGGGTAGTTGTTGTTCTTCTAGGTGCAAGCCTGCAGCATGGGTATGGCCACCAAATTGTGTCAATAAATCGGCGCATTGTTCCAATGCATGATGGATATCAAAACCCTTTACCGATCTAGCGGAGCCCACAATATGTCCGTTTGAAAGGGTTAGAATTATGGTCGGACGGTAATAATGCTCTTGGATTTTACTTGCTACAATTCCTACAACACCTTTGTGCCATTCTGGATAAAACAAAACAGTTGAATGGGCCGTTTGAAGAAATGAATTCTTGGAAAATAGTTCTAATGCCTGTGTAACAATTGCTTTTTCAACAGCTTTTCGTTCAATATTTTGATTTAAAACGGGTAGGGCCATTTCTGCAGCTTCTTCAATGCTTTGAGCCAATAATAATTTAACAGCTCCATAGGCATGGTCCATTCGTCCGGCTGCATTTATTACTGGTGCAATGGAAAAGACAACATCCGTTACTGAATAAGGTGCTTTTCTCCCAGCTTTTTTGAGGAGATAATCCAAGCCTGGTCGTGGATTTTGATCTAATTTTTGCATACCAAAATAGGCTAAAATCCTATTTTCGCCTGTCATCGGCACCATGTCGGCTGCAATAGAGCAGGCTAATAAATCCAATTTGTCATGAATAGGTGCTAGATCTAAATCATGCGCTATGGCAAAGGCAGTTAACAGTTTGTAACCCACACCTGCCCCAGTTAATTCTTTGAAAGGATAACCACAATCCGTTCTTTTGGGATCCAAAACGGCACAAGCTTTTGGTAATTCTTTTTCAGGTAAATGGTGGTCACAAATGATAAAATCGATGCCATTTTCTGCACACCAAAGAACTCTTTCATGTGCCTTGATACCACAATCGAGAGAAATGATAAGCGTGTATCCATTATCTTTGGCATACTCGATTCCTGCTTGTGAAACGCCATACCCTTCATTGTATCGATCGGGAATGTAATAATCACAATCGGCACCTAGCTCTTCGTTTAAATAACTATACATGATGGAAACAGCCGTTGTGCCATCCACATCATAATCTCCATAAATTAGGATTTTTTCCCCCTCTTCCAAAGCTATGGATAATCGGTCCACAGCTGCATCCATGTCTTGCATCAGAAAGGGATCATGTAAATTTTCCATTTCTGGTACCATGAAAGCCTTTGCCTGCTCAAAATTTTTAATTCCTCTAGAAACCAACAACTGTAAAAAATAGGGGTTTTTGGTAGAATTTAATTCTTCCTCAAGTCTTTTCAAATCAGTTGGATTGACAGGAGCTATGAATTTCCAGATTTTTTTAGCTTGCAACATGTATCTTTATTTGTTGCAAAAATACGAAATAGAAACCCTTGTGAAAGGGCAATTAAAAAATTATCAAGGTATAGATTTATTTATAGGGACAAAATAAGCTCAAAGCCAGAGGCTTTGAATCATTTTATTCCTTAATTTTGTTTTCTATGATTCTTCGAACAGAAAATTTAGTAAAAAAATACGGGCAACGCTTGGTAAATGACCACATCAGTTATCAAGTGGAGCAAGGTGAAATTGTTGGCTTATTAGGTCCGAATGGTGCTGGTAAAACTACCTCTTTTTACATTGCAACCGGACTAGTAAAGCCAAATGAGGGTAAGGTTTTTTTGGATGATTTAGATGTGACTGATTTACCTATGTATAAGCGAGCTAGGTTGGGTATAGGTTATCTGGCTCAGGAGGCTTCTGTGTTTAGAACTTTAAGTGTCGAAGAAAATATTATGGCTGTTTTGGAAATGACTAATTTGTCTAAAATCGAGCAAAAAGAAAAAACAGAATCCCTTTTAGAAGAGTTTTCATTGACACATGTTCGTAGAAGTTTAGGCCAAGTGCTTTCCGGTGGCGAGCGTCGGAGAACCGAAATTGCCCGCGCTTTAGCGGTTGATCCTAAATTTATTCTTTTAGATGAACCTTTTGCGGGCGTGGACCCCATAGCGGTTGAGGAAATTCAAACAATTGTTGCCAAATTAAAATACAAGAATATTGGTATTTTAATTACAGATCACAATGTGGATGAAACCTTATCAATTACCGATAGAGCGTACTTATTATTTGAAGGAAGGATTTTAAAAGCCGGAACGCCTCGCGAATTGGCAGATGATGAACAGGTTAGAAGAGTCTATTTAGGAAAAAATTTCAAATTAAGAGAGTAATATCTTCTATTTAATGAAAAAATCCACACAAGCAATTCATGGAGTTGAGCTACACGATGAAACGGCAAATGCCATTGCAAATCCAATTTTTTTAAGCACCACCTTTGAACGTGCTCCAGATGGCTCTTATCCTAAAGGACACATGTATGCTAGAAATTCACATCCTAATCGTGAATTGTTTGAAAAAAGCATGGCTTTATTGGAGGGTGGTTCGGGTGCTTTGGCATTCAGCTCTGGTTTGGCAGCAGTGAATGCAATTTTTCAATGTCTGCAATCGGGCGACCATGTTTTGATGCCCAAGGTAGGTTATTATGCAAGCTTTAAATTAGCAGAGGAAATATTAGGTCCTTGGGGCTTACAAGTTACGCAGGTTGACATGACCAATTTGGCAGAAGTAATCAAAGCAGTCCAAACCAATACGAAATTGATTTGGTTAGAAAGTCCTGCTAATCCCTTATTGGAAATTCATGATATTGAGGCAATTTCATCTATTGCCCATGAAAAAGGAATAAAAGTGGCTGTGGACAACACTTTATCAAGTCCGATTTTACAAAATCCCTTGGCCATTGGCGCTGATTTTGTGATGCATGCAAGTACAAAATACATTGGTGGGCATTCGGATGTATTGGGAGGAGTCGTTGTTTGGAAAAAAGATGATGAGTGGTCTGCACGAATGAAACGTGTACAGATTTTAATGGGTGCTACCCCTAATCCTCTGGATTGTTATTTATTGTCTCGTGGACTCAAAACACTTTCTATTCGAATGCAACAGCATTCAACAACTGCACTTGAATTAGCAAAACGATTGGAAAGTCATCCCTTGGTTGAAAAAGTGCATTATCCTGGGTTAGAGAGTCATGCACAATATGCTTTGGCCAAAAAACAAATGCCAGATGGACAATCTGGTATGATATCCGTTTGTTTTAAGCTTTCTGAACAAGAAACCCATCAATTGGCCTCAAGGTTTACGCTGTTCAAACAAGCAACCAGTTTAGGAGGAGTTGAAAGTTTGGTAGAACACCGTAAATCCATCGAAGGTCCAGATTCAAAAACACCAGGCAATTTACTTCGATTTTCTATTGGATTGGAAGATGTGGAGGACTTGTGGAGAGATTTTTTGGAGTTGAAAGTTGAAAGTTGAAAATTTAAGATTTAAACATGATTTTTCTCAACTTTCAACTTTCCACTCATTTTTACTTCGGCACTTCAATTAATAACACTTGCGCATCTTTAGTTGCCTTTATAGTCACCGTATTCGTGTCATAAACCCCAATGGCATCCCTGCGGCCTAATGACTGCCCAGCCA
>JBEBDG010000143.1:0-6250 GCA_041157165.1 Bacteroidota bacterium | reverse complement strand
GGAAATAGTGGCTATTAATAATATTTCATCTTCTAAAGTTAATTTTTCTTGAATTTCATTACTTTTTAAATCCTGTAATTCCAATCTAATCTTTTTCAAGTATTCAGGCTCTCTCAATAAACTTTTATCTTGTTTTTTAAGCAATACTACTTGTGGCTTTTTTTGACAAGAGTATAACATGAACCCTAAAAAAAATAAAACAATCAATTTATACATTCCGGTCTTTTATTTTTTTTGAACAAGATGCTCAAAAGATATTCCTCACTCAGCATAGCTGAGCGCGCCTCACCTCTTTCCTATTCCCTCTCTTTTGGTTCTTGTTGGGTCAAACAATGAAAACTACCTTGTCCCCAGATGATTTGTTTAGCTGAAAGTCCGATGACGGGACGATCTTTACATAAATTTGACAAAATATCTAAAGCAATTTGATCTTGTGGACAACCAAATGTTGGAACGAGTACTCCTGCATTGCATATGTAAAAGTTTGCATAAGAACCTGGCGCTCGAAAACCATCAATGATTACTGCCTCAGGCATAGGCAATTCAACTATATTTAATGGTTTACCATTCAATAATCTCATTTGTTTGAGTTCTGATAAATTCTTAGCAAGAACCTCATAATTATCATCATTTGGATTATTTTCTACTACTGCTACAACGGTATCTTCATTAACAAATCGAACCGTATCATCAATATGTCCATCTGTATCATCACCTACAATCCCATCTGAAACCCATAATACCTGTTCCACACCATAATATTTACACAAATAATCCTCAATTTGCGATTGGGATAAATGAGGATTTCTATTGGGATTCAATAAGCAAGACCTGCTGGTTAATACCGTCCCTCTACCATTGAACTCCACTGATCCACCTTCCATGATAATTCCTGGAGAAACGGATGCCATATTTTTAAATTTTGCAATAGCTAAAGGAAGACTATTATCATCATTAAATGGCGGATACTTTCCTCCCCAAGCATTATAGCCCCAATCTACAATGAGTTTTTCATTTGTTTTTTTATTTAATAAAAAAGCAGGACCATGGTCACGACACCATGCATCATTGGTTGCATGTAGATGAAAAATAATTTGTTTTTCATCTATTTCATAAACCGACAATTGGCTTTTTATAAAATTTTTTAAATCATCGTTATTGACATTAATACATACTCTTTCCCCTTTTGAAATTTCACGAATTAATGTAAAATATTCTGGATACATTGCTTTTAATTTTTCACCTTGCCAAGAATGATCATTATGAGGAAATGTAATCCAAGTGGCCTCATGCCTATGCCACTCAGCAGGAAAATAAAATTGATTATCGCTGGGAATCATTTGTAATTTTTTCTAATATAAGTCGCAATCCTTCAACGGTAATATGTTGGTTTACTTCTGTGAAGTGGGCCTTCAATGGTGTTAAGATAGAAGACAATCCACCTGTAGCAATTACCACTAAATCGTCTCCTTTTTCATCTTTCACACGAGCAATCATTTCTTTTACCATTCCAACATATCCCCAAAGAATTCCCGATTGAATAGCCGAAACGGTATCCACTCCAAGTGGTTTAGATGGCATTTCCAATGGCACTTCAGGTAATTGTGCAGTCTGTGAAAATAAAGATTTGACAGCTGTTTTTAATCCTGGAGCAATAGAAACACCTTCAATTTGTCCAATTTGATTAACCAAAGTAAAGGTCAATGCCGTTCCAAAATCAATTACCAAAACATTTTTTTTGTATTTCAAAAAACCATAAACGGCATTTGCAATTAAATCGGTTCCTATTTCATCTTGAGCAATCAATTGAATTGGCAATAATCCATAATAATCTGAACCTAATACAACAATTTTCCGACCTAACCAGTTTTCAATACCTTTTTGAACTTGAGGCAAAACACCCGGAACAACTGATGACAAAATAACATGTTCTGGTAGTTCATAAGCTCTTTCAGACCATCCACTTCGTACCCAGTCTTCTACTTTTTTAGCAGACCAAGGTTGATGCGTTCTTGTTCGAAAGGTTTCGATCCATTCACCATTCTGATGAACACCCAATACAATGTCTGTATTGCCAATATCTATTACTAAAATCATTTCAGGGTTTCGGTGGTAAATCTTTAGCCAATCCAGCTGATAAAATAGGGAAACGCAACCATGATTTAGGGTCTAAACTATAATCATCCACATGGAAACCTGGAGCATAACGCTCTCTTTTCCACTGATTTCTAGCCCATAGTCTAAAATAACGATCTGCATATTCCCAAAGTTTACCTTCGGAATAAATTGTTAAATATTCTTTTTTCAGTTCTTCAAAAACCAGTTTGGGTGCATTTTTGTTCCTGAAAGCAGATTTTTCAATAAAATTCAAAACAGGATAAGGCATTAAATCTTCCTCATCGACTTGTTTAGTTGATAAAGGACGTAATTCTGCACTTGGTTCCAATTCATTGACAAAATGTAAAGCCGACAACTTTAGCCTACCCTCCAATCCATCCTTTTCCATCCACTTGAGCCATCCACGAATAAAGGTTTTATCAATTCCAGCAATTGGAGAAATTGAACCTGAGGTATCACCATCCATTGTGGCATAACCTACACTTGCTTCAGACCGATTGGAAGTAGCTAAAAGTAAAGCATTTTGAATATTTGCCAACATCCAAGCTGAAGGTGCACGAACTCGAGCTTGTACATTTTGGAGTGTGATATCATCCTGTTGCCAGGTCAATTCTCTTCCAATAGCGTTTTCAATTAAGTTACGATAATTGGAAACAATCTCATCAATTTGTATTTCGTAATGTGTGCTGCCTATATTTTCTGCCAATTTTTTAGCTGAATTTCTGGTTGCTTCTGAAGAATTTAAGGTTCCTTGATAAACAGTTGTCAAGGCTTTATGAAACATTTCATCGATAGAATTACAATCCTTAAGAGCAGAAAAATAAGCTAATTTTTTTTTGATTTCATCTATAGGTAACTCGTCTGATGCCAATTGAAAGGCTAAATAACACAAACTCGCAATTGCCGACGAATCAGCTCCTCCCGACAAAGACAAAACCCATCCATTGGAATACGATTTTCTCATATAATCCCACAGCGCCAATGATACACTTCGAGCAAATTCTTCCTCTTTACAAAATTTTTGATTAAATTCTTTTACCTTAACCTTTTTTATTTCAGCCTTTGATTTTGGCTTGAAATCAAGATGAATACAAGAAGAAATATCATCCAAATTAATTGATGAACGAAGGGAAATTGTATCACCTACCCAATTAAATTCTTTAAAAACAAATCGATTAGTTTCTGCTATTAGCTGTCCATTTAGATACAAATAAGTATCTCCATCAAAAATAGTTCTTCCCGACTCATTCCCTAACAAATTAGCAAAAACATAAGCACCTTTAATTATTTCAGATCCTTTTTTTGCAATATTTTTTCGAATTTGATTTTTGCCAAAACTAAAATGAGAAGCAGTTGGATTACAAATTAAATTAACTCCTCTTTGGGATAATCCATAAGCTGGTCTTTTATCTTCCTCCCAGGCATCTTGACAAATTTCCACTCCCATTCTAATGCCATCAAATTCAATTACATAATCACCAAAAGGAATCATTTCACCCATCCACTCTACATGAGTACATCCATTTTTTTGCCATGGCGTAAACCATCTTGGTTCATAATGGACCCCATCATTTGCTAAATATTGTTTGGGAATAAAGGCAATAACTTTTTGTTGATATAGGATTGCTGCAACATTGTAAAGGTTTTTATCAATCCAAAATGGCACCCCTACGATAACGACTGTTTGTTTAATTAGTTTAGAAAATTTCAACAAATTTTCCAACGCTTTTTCAGTTGTAAAAGGAGATAAAAATTGATCTTCACAACCATAACCTGTTAAACATAATTCTGGGAAACATACCAAATCATAACCCTTTTCCACAACTTCTGAATAGGCATGCTCCATGCGAAGAAGATTACCTTCCCAGTCTAATGGTATCTGATTGACAGTGACAGCAGCTATCGAAATATTAGGCATACTATTTTGATTTCTTAGATGAATTGCTTGTTTTGGATCCCCATACTTTATACCAAGGCTTTTTGGCTTCGATCTGGTTGGGACCAGCTCCTGCTACTTGCGCCGTCCGAACATGTTTATACCTAGGAGTCCACATCCAAGATAATGGGGCTCTCGGACGATAGTATTTTTCACCATGTCGATGTTCCACCTGTACCCGACAAGTTACCCTCGGGCAACGTGCCGACCAGCAGGATGTCATAAATAACAATATCCAAACAATAGCCAAGAAAACTAAACTCTTTTGTTTCAAAATATAAAAGATGTTGATCAAACCACCTCTTTCTTCCAACGAATAAAGATTAGTTAAATTTCACACAAAGGTTTAATTTTGTAAAAAAATTAAATCGTGCGTATAAACTCCAAAGATATAAAAATCTCAGCAGATACGATGGAAATTACCTATCCAGTAATGGAATCTTTTTATACAATCCAAGGTGAAGGTCATTTCCAAGGTCATGCAGCCTATTTTATTCGATTAGGAGGCTGCGATGTGGGTTGTCATTGGTGCGATGTCAAAGAAAGTTGGCCAGTAGATACCCATCCCTTGGTTAGCATCCAACAATTATTACAGCAAGTTTTGGATACACCATGTAAAATTGTTGTTATAACGGGAGGAGAACCTTTGATGCATGATTTAAATCCACTTACAAAAACTCTTCAAGAAGCAGGGATTCGTACACATATTGAAACATCTGGTGTAGGAAAAGTGACTGGTTCTTTTGATTGGGTGTGCTTTTCACCTAAAAAATTCAAAGACCCAAATCCAACAATCTATCCATTGGTTAATGAACTCAAAATTGTGGTTTACAACAAATCTGATTTCAAATGGGCCGAAACTTTTGTAAAAGATATGCCTGCGGGATGTCGATTGCTATTACAACCAGAATGGTCAAAAAAAGATGTTATTAATCCATTGATTGTAGATTTTGTCAAACAAAATCCAAATTGGAATATTTCTATTCAAACTCATAAATATTTACAAATTCCTTAAAATGATTAAACTTTTCATCCTTGGAAGTTTATTTTCATTTAGTGACAGCTCGTTTGTCGCATTAAAAACAACTATTTCAACAATAAACCAATTTCATTCACAATATTTTCCACAACTAAATAAGGATAAGAATGAAATATATATTACTGTTCGTAAAAATAAGGGAGATCATGAAGATCTTTATGTAGCTAAAATTAAGCAAGGCATTGCCCTACCGGCATCACCTATTGAACAACTAAATAATACTTTTTTTAATGAAGGGACTTGCTCGTTTAGTGAAGACGGCAATACAATGGTATTTTCTGCATGTGATTACCCCAATTCAAAAGGTGGCTGTGATTTATACGAAAGCCAATGGATAAATAATGAATGGACAAGCCCGAAAAACCTCGGATATTTTATCAATTCAAGAGAATGGGATGGACAACCACATCTTACAAATGCAGGAAGAACACTTTATTTTTCATCTGAAAGAATGGGAGGATTTGGAGGTCGTGACCTTTGGTTAAGTGAAAAAGATAACAATGGAATATGGAGAACTCCGAAGAATTTAGGTACAACTATCAATACCAAATACAATGAAATTGGTCCCTATTACATAAAAAATAAACAGATTTTGATTTTTTCCAGTGACCGAAAAAACGGCCTCGGAAAACTGGATTTTTATCAAAGTTTAAAAGATGAAAATACTTGGACTGATCCCAAAAATATTGAATATTTAAACACCTCTGAAGACGATGCCGGCATTTGTGAAGGAATTTATCCAAATGAATTTTTTATAACATTGAGTTCTAAATCACAGGAACCACAAGAACTAATTTTATCTAAACTTATTCCTGAAACTATTTGGATTCAAAAGATAGAAAAAAAACTCGAACTGCCCCCAAGACCAAAAATTAACTTTCAAGAACTATCATTTCAAGATATATTTTTTGAAAACAATAAATGGGATTTACCTAAACCCTATCCAAAAAGTTTAGATAAATTAGTTATATATTTAGAAGAAAATCCAAGGTCTAAAATAATTATTGAAGGCCATTCCGATGAAACGGGTAATGCAAATAACAATATTATTTTATCAGAGAAACGTGCTTTTGCTGTTAAAAACTACCTACTAAATGCTGGAATTTCCACTGACCGAATCAATTGTCAAGGTTTTGGACACTCTAAACCCAAATCGA
>JBEBDG010000142.1:0-6255 GCA_041157165.1 Bacteroidota bacterium | reverse complement strand
ATACTTTAGGATGATTCTTAGCTAAACCATTTTCCTCTAATAGGCTACACAATAATTTGCAACTTTTTTCGTTGTGGGTTCCGATACAAAATTCAACAACATCTAAATGATTTAAGCACAATTGAAGAGCTTGGTCGTAATCATGATCTGTAGCATCTTTTTCTTTATGTATAGGTTCTGAATATTCATCTTCATGGGCCCTTAATCTTTCTTTTTCAATATAGGCACCTCTTACCAATTTAACGCCTAAAAAATAATTTTGATTTTTAGCTGTTTGAATTGCATTTTGTAAATTATCGAGCATGTCTACCCGATACATTTGGTAGGTATTAAAAATGATAGTTTGTTTTTTGTTAAATTTCACCATCATTTCATATGTCAATTCATCTATTGTGTTTTGTATCCAACTTTCTTCGGCATCAATAAAGATTTTTACATTTTCTTCAAATGCTTTGAGACATATTTCGTTTAGAATTTCTTTGCTATGTTCGAATTCCTCCAAATCTAATCCTTCCAATTGACCATTTTCAGCTTGATGTAGTTCAAGTAACTCAGCTTTGAAAATGCCAGTCAATTTAAAAACGGCAAATGGAATGTGGGGATTGCTTTTTGCTTTGGTAATTGTTTTAATGATTTCGTCTTTTGTTTTTTGAAAAGATTTTTCATTTTCTTCTCCTTCCACAGAGTAATCTAAAATGGTGCCGATATTTGACTTCCCAAGGCTTTCAATGGTTGACTCACAATCATTTATGCTTTCCCCGCCGCAAAATTGTTGGAAAATAGAGACTTTTATTAATTTTTTTATAGGAAAATGTAAAAAAAGGAACAATTTGATAAAAAAAGTCCCTAACTTTACAAGCCAATTTTGGTTCATTGTGGCAAAAATCCAATAAGCCTTCTTTAGTTGAAAATCGCTTTTAGCTTCAAAGGCAATTTTGGTGTCCTCAAATGACAAATTCTTCATTTTTGGGAGGTTATATTCCTTGCATAAAATTTAGGATGCAAATATAAGTGAATTAGTTTTTTGATTTCAAATAAAATTAAATATATAAGTTAAGACTGAAGTATAAGTCCAAAAAAAAATAAAAATATGAATGCCAAGTTAGAGATAGTACCCATGCAGGATTGGATTAACACAAACGGTAAGCCATTGATTATTGCTGGTCCTTGTTCAGCTGAGTCAGAAGAGCAAGTAATGGAAACTGCAAAAAGAATTAAGGCTGAAGGATATGCGCATGTGATGCGTGCAGGTGTTTGGAAACCCCGTACTCGTCCAGGAAGTTTTGAAGGACATGGAGAGCCTGCTTTGAAATGGTTGGTAGAGGCAAAAAAAGAGACTGGCATTCCTACTGCCGTAGAAGTTGCTACTCCTGAACATATAGAATTAGCGTTGAAATATGGTGTAGATGTATTGTGGATTGGTGCTAGAACAACTGTAAATCCTTTTAATGTGCAAGAAATTGCAGATGCATTACAAGGGGTAGATGTTCCAGTTTTAGTTAAAAATCCGGTTAATCCTGATTTAGCTTTATGGGTAGGTGCTTTTGAACGTTTACAAGGAGCTGGTATTAAAAAATTGGGTGCAATTCACCGTGGTTTTTCTAATGCGCAAGAGACAAAATACAGAAATTCACCAATGTGGTCGGTTGCTGTTGAGTTAAAAAGAATGTTCCCAGAATTACCATTAATTGGTGATCCTTCTCATATGGCAGGTAAGCGTGCTTATTTAAATGAACTATCTCAACGTATTTTGGATTTAAATTATGATGGTATGATCATTGAATCACACCGTAATCCGGATGAGGCATGGTCAGATGCAGCGCAACAATTAACGCCAGAAGCTCTGGGAGAAATGTTACGAGAATTAGAGGTTAGAAAAGCAAATTATGGTGCTGATTTCTCAGATGAATTGGCTCGTTTGAGAGAGAAAATTGACAATATCGATCGTGAATTGATGGAGGTATTAGCAGCCCGTATGTCTGTAGTTGAAAAATTAGGTGAATATAAGCGTGATAATAATGTTGCTGTTTTACAATTAGACCGTTGGAAACAAGTTCATGCAGATCGTGCTAGCCAGGCAAAAGGTTTAGGTTTGTATCCAGAATTTGTTGAAGAAATGTTTAAACTGGTTCATTTGGAATCAATTCGTAAACAAACTGAAGTAATGAATTCTGCAACGGTGTAAATCGAATTACTGAGTAAATAAATTTTGTAATGAGGCCAGTGAACAAAAATTCACTGGCTTTTTTATTTTTCTCGTTTGGTAATTTTAATACTTCCCCAAATGACCATTCCCATTCCCAATAAAACAAACCATTCTGGTAATCCCTTTCCTAAAATAATTTCAATAAGAATTGAAAATAGAACAGAAGAATTACCAACGGCTCCTACAATTGAAGTTTTTTCATGGCGTAATGCCTGGGTTGTGAATCCTTGAACACCTAATGCTAATAGGCCAAGAAGAATAGCCTGTAACCATTCGAATCCTTCTGGCTGAACCCATTTGGCTATCCAAAAACTCGGTTCTATCATAAAAAAAGAACCAAGTACTAAAGAAATAATGGAAGCAATAAATCCACTTCCCATGAATGATACAATCACCCATCTGGAATCATAGAATTTTTGGGCCTCTTTAATGGCCATATACCCAAGAGCCGTTCCAATGGCATATAAAATACCAATGCTGTGTTTTTGCCAATTTACATTTGCATCGGGTCTAAATATGACCATAATGCCAAAAAAACCCATCAATAAAAAGAAGATTTGTTTGCTATTTAGACTTTCCTTTGGAATCCAAATAAAGGTAAACAAGGCAATGAATAATGGAAAGGCCTGTCCATACGTATTGGTTAATGACAAACCCAAATGTTCCAATGCATAGAATAGGCAATACAAGGTAAAGGCCCCTAAAATTCCTCTATAGATTAAAAATAAAAGCTTTCCACCTTGTTGGTAAACGGGTGGACTTTTCCATAAACTCCAAAATAAAAATGGTAATCCAACTGCACTACGAAATAATACCAATTCAATTGATGGGAATTTTGCATTCATTGATTTTGCCAAAGCAGATAATATTGAAAAGCATAAAGAAGAGAGTAGCATGAAACCTATTCCCTTATTTTGAATAATTTTCTCTTTGATTTTTATCAGCATTTTCAAATTTGCATCTTTCTTTATTAAGAATACATACAAATTTTGGTAACTTGCACTTCTTTTCAAACTATGTCGAAGAAAATAATTTTTACAGAGAATGCACCGGCTGCAATTGGGCCCTATTCGCAGGCTGTTTTAGCCAATGATATTTTGTATGTTTCAGGTCAAATTGCTTTGAGTGTTTTTGAGTCGGGTGGAAGTATTGAGGAAGAAACACTTCAAGTAATGAAAAATTTGGAAGCCATCTTACAAGCTGCAAATGCGACATTCGATCAGGTTGTCAAATGTTCAATTTTTCTGAAAGATATGGCAGATTTTGGAATTGTAAATCAAATTTATGGCCAATTTTTTACCCTGAACCCTCCAGCTAGAGAAACGGTTCAAGTGGCATGTTTGCCAAAAAATGTTCGTGTAGAAATTTCATGTATTGCTCATTTATAATTGTATGTTAAATCCAGTACGTGTTCGATTTGCCCCAAGTCCAACAGGACCTTTACATATTGGAGGTGTTCGTACAGCACTATATAATTACTTATTGGCTCATCAGACAGGTGGACAATTTATTTTAAGAATTGAAGATACCGATCAAACTCGTTTTGTACCTGGTGCTGAAAATTATATCCTGGAAAGCTTGAAATGGCTTGGAATTAGTCCTGATGAAGGCGTAGGTGTGGGTGGTCCACATGAACCTTATCGACAAAGTGAGCGGAAAGGATTGTATAAATCCTATGCCGAGCGTTTGTTGGCAGATGGTAAGGCTTATTATGCCTTTGATACTGCGGAAGAATTGGATGCAATTCGTAAAACATATGAAAGCAAAGGAAGTGCTTTTCAATACAATGCAGTTAATCGTACTAAATTGCGTAATTCATTGGCTATGTCCACCAAGGAGGTAGAAGACCTATTGTCTAAAGATACTCCTTATGTTATCCGTCTTAAAGTACCAGCCAAAGGTGAAATAAGATTCCAAGATAGTATTCGTGATTGGGTTCATGTGCATACCTCTAGCATTGATGATAAAGTTTTGATGAAATCAGACGGAATGCCAACTTACCACCTTGCCAATGTTGTAGATGACCATATCATGGAAATTACCCATGTAATTCGTGGGGAAGAATGGTTGCCTTCTGCACCTTTGCATATTCTATTGTATCAAGCTTTTGGTTGGACTCCTCCAACTTTTGCTCATTTACCTTTATTATTGAAACCCGAAGGAAATGGTAAATTATCCAAGAGAGATGCCGATTTGGGGGGATTTCCTGTATTTCCTTTGGAATGGATTGATCCTACTACTGGACATATTTCAAAAGGATTTAGAGAAGAAGGATATTTACCCGAGGCAACCTTGAATTTTCTGGCTTTTTTGGGCTGGAATCCAGGTACAGAACAGGAATTATTTAGTTTAGATGAATTGGTTCAAACTTTTTCATTGGACAGGATAAATAAAGCAGGAGCAAAGTTTGACGTAAACAAGGCAAAATGGTTTAATGAACAATATTTAAAAAATCAACCTATCAAGGCCCTTGTTTCTACTTATTTACCCAATATGGATTCAACAAAAGCGGAAGCTTTTGCCTCATTGTATATAGATCGAATTACATTTCCAAATCAATTAGGTAAACTTTCTGAGGAATTTTTTGAAATTCCGAGTGTTTATGATGAGGCGGTTTTGGCAAATAAATGGAATCAGGAAAACCAAAATGCTTTGAATCTTTTATCTAAAAATTTAAATTCAAAAGTAGAAAATTGGAATTCTGATGAAATAAAACATGGAATTCATTCTATTTTAGAGGATGCCGGTATTAAAATGGGAAAGGTGATGCAAGTACTCCGTGTTGCTTTGAGTGGAAATGGTGCTGGTCCTGATTTAATGATTTCAATGGAACTTTGGGGTAGAGAATCGGTGTTAAAAAGATTGCAAAAAGCATTAGAAAATTTCCCTGAATGTCATGGCTAAACTTGAAAAATCCTCCAAAAAAGCACCCAAAGTGCATCCTGAACTAGATGGTTTTGAATTAACTATTGATAGTTTTGGTCAAATAGTATCATCTCTTGATCGCGACAAGATCAATCAGTTTTTAGATAAACATTTGCCGGAGGATAAAAAATTAAAAAATAGGTCTGATGAAAATTAGTCAACTAGAAATAGAAAAAATTGCTCATCTAGCACGATTAGAGCTTCAAGCCGATAAAGTGGAAGATTTAAAGGAATCTATTAATCGTGTATTAGAATGGATGGATGCTTTAAATGCGGTGGATACAAGTAATGTTGAACCTTTGGTACATATTTCTGAGGCCTTGAATCATTTTAGAGAAGATGAGGCAAAGGTAACTTTAGATAGGTCTGATGCACTAGATTTGGGACCAGATGCTAATGATAAATTTTTTAAAGTACCACAAGTAATAGAATAATTAGCCAATATAGAATTCCAAGGCTTGTTTCATTTCTAATTTACTTACTGGAATATCATAACCACAATCACCAACTCCGGTTAAAAGAGAAAATAAAACCTCTTTTCCTTTATTTTTCTTGTCTTGAAGTGTTAATTGAATGATTGCATCAACTTCACTCTTGGAAAGTTGTATACTACCAAAGGTTTCAAATAAATAGATTTCGATATCTTCTAATTCTTGGCTTGAGATAAGACCTCTTTTCAAGGCAATAAATGCCTCGGCTATCATTCCAATTGCTATAGCTTCCCCATGTAAAATTTTTCTTTTCCCTTTCTCTAATAAAAAAGTTTCAACAGCATGACCAAGTGTATGGCCAAAATTTAAAATTTTGCGTAAACCTTTTTCCGTAGGATCTTCTTCTACCACTTTCTTTTTTATTTCTATCGAGTGGGCTATTAATTGAGAAAAGTTATTTTCATTCCATTCAATTTTACGGATGATGTCCCATTGTTGCACATCTCTGATTAGGCAATGTTTTATAATTTCTGCAAAACCAGATTTTTTTTCTTTTTCCGACAAAGTTTCAATAAAGAAAGGATCCACCAAAACTGTCTTTGGTAATTGAAATACTCCAATGTGATTTTTGAATCCATGAAAATCGATACCTAATTTTCCGCCAACACTTGCATCAACCTGGGAAAGAAGTGT
>JBEBDG010000141.1:0-6388 GCA_041157165.1 Bacteroidota bacterium | reverse complement strand
GTCATTGAATACACTGATTTAATCTCGAACACAAAAACCAAAGCATTGAAATTGAGTTATGATGTTGTTTCTAGTTACTCAACTGATACAAAAACCGCAGTACTTGATACCGATGAAATTGATGGATTAATGAAGTCAATTAAACTTATGCAAGACAAGGTAATGCTAACCGTTCCTACTGATTACACCGAGGTTTCTTTCAAAAGTCGTGGTGGTTTTGAGGCTGGATGTTTTGTCAGTAAAGGAGCCTGGTCAAGTTATTTAAAACTTGAAAAATTTGACGGCAAAAGTTATGTCTGGATTGAAAAGGACGATCTCACAACTTTTTACGATTTACTTGCACAAGCGAAGTTAAAGATGCAATAAGCTAAGAAACAAAGTCTTTGAAAACCAATCTATTCATTAGGTTGGTTTTTTTTGTTATCTGCCAATTTAATTGCATAAAAATCCATAACTTCAATTAGCTCTTCGTAACTCTTCGTTCCGAAATTTTTCATTCGAAAAAGATCCGCCTTCGTTACATAAGAAAGATCACTTAGATATTCAAAATCATTTTGTAGAAGTACATTTTTTAGTCGAATATTTAAACCAAGATTCCTGACGTTATATTTACCCTCTGGATCATAACTGTAAAGTGGCACGGCCTTCATCTCAAAACTGGAGATGAATTTCATCATTAATTTGCGGAAGCTTTCGTATCGACTTGCGATCTCAAATAATTCATAATTGCTCATTTTCTTCATCGCATCCATAGATGGAATATGAATCATTTCAATTTTTCTTTCTAATATTTCCATTGTTAATTGTTCGAATTTTTCGGCGAATTTATTCAAATGAAAATATTTTTAATTTGGTATTTCTACTCATAAAAAAAGGTATCTATACCAAAATCATCCAAATCCAATACTGAGCCTAGATTTCAGATTAATTGAACGTTTTCAATTCTAGAGAAAACTCTTAATTTTCTAGAAATTATTCTAACCACAAAAAAATCATGTTCTGAGATTTCTTGGATTCAAGATAACCGCTGGATTATAGATTATCTAGCCCCTCAATGTACGTATCAAAATATATGTCTTGCTCATCCATCATTTTGATAATTGTCTTCAGGTTCTTTCGCCCAATACCCTCCATTTTTAAAACTTGACTAATGCGTAATTTGGTCAAATCCTTAAGTGTATGAACTCCGTTCTTAATTAGGATGTTTTTTACAGTTGAAGAAAATTTAATATCCGTCAACAAAGTATTTTCACAGCGGATTTGTTTACTCTTTAAATATTTAATCAAGTAATCATTAAATTTTTCACTTTTCGTTGCCTCAATTGCCATCTGACAAAGGCAATAAAAATTTAGTTCCTCTCTGGTTGGAAACTCATTTTGAGCGTTCTTTTTTATTACGAGTGACATTTGCTTTTTTTGAGCAAAGTTAAGTTGCGCTGAATTCGGAATTTGTGATCAAGGTAGTTTCACCTTTTATTTAATTCGCATTAAAATAATCATATTCAATAAATTGAACATAATTACATCAAGTATAGGTTTACTTTTATTTTTAGTACATGTACTCATGTTTTTAGTATATGTACTATTATTTATGGGGGAAAAGTTAATCAGTGATATTTAATGGTGCTTACCCAAGGACGAATCTGCAACTTTTTGAGACATATACAAAACCTTCATTGAAACTCATAGCAAATGAATGAGAGCATAAAAAAGAATCGTCTTTTTCTTTTAAAAAGACAAATCTTTTTGGTGAACCAAATTGCACTTCAACTAAATGAAGTTCTCCATTTGGAATTTTATAAACATCAACATCTAAGACTTGTTCAGGACATTTTGAGAAGAAATAGAATTCTTTATTATTCTTATCCACCTTGTAGGACCTACTTTTTTCTCCCAAACTAATCTCACTTGCTGGCGCAAAAAGTATATTAAAATTGATTTCTTTAGGAATCGTTTTTTTAACTCGTGTTGCTCTTAATGTTTCAAGGTCACTATTCTTACGCAAAGTAACAAACCTTATCCAATTTCTAAGGAATAGCATTCTGGGATAAATCGTTTAGAATTTTAGTATTGATCTGAAGAAATAATTATTTCCGCTACAAACCTCATGTTCGAATCTAAGTACCTGTGAATGAAATTTATTCGTTCTGATCTAAACAACCTCAAATCTGATTCTTTTTTCGATTTTAGCTTGTTTATCAATATTTCTTTTGAACCCTCAATAAATGTTCTTTTCGCTATAGAATCAAGATCTAAAACATTCGTATTTAATTTATAACGAGTCTCCAAAGTAAAATTGTTAAGTGGCTTTATTGAAATAATTGAATCATTATTTCCGATAGAAATGGGAAATTCTTGATTGATTTTTGCCAATTGATCAACTACTCTTTCGGTTGGGTGTGCCTGGAATTGTTTTTTGGGCTTGTTGTTAAATTTGTAAACAATCAAACCAATTACAATTAGAATCGTTAGGAGGACGAAATAGATAGGTTTTATTTTCCAAGATTTGGTATCCTTTACAAATCCTTGTTGCCAAATATTATAAACACCTAAAATCAAATAAATAACTGATTTAGTCGAAAGAGTATTGTATAAGGCTAGATCCAATCCAAGTAGGAGGATGAAAAATATCCCTAATCCAAAAATAAATTTATTTGATTTGTTTGATGGTGTCATAATTAATGATTGGAAAGTAATTTGATCAATGGTCTATTTATCAAAAATAATTAATCGATTCTGATTTATTATGAACTAATATGCGATTGTTTGTTTTTTGGGGTATGATGAATGATTTTTTTCACCCCATAGTTCTCTTGATTATTTTAAAACTGAAGAATTTATTAACTTGTACTCAGATTTACATGAATTTTTTAGTTTAAACATGTCCTATAATTTAGGATGACACCAATAATTTATTTACAATTTCTATGCGTATTTTTCTTTTTACTTTTTGTCTTTTACACTCATTAACCAGTTTTTCAAACCCAGAAGATTATGAAACTCAACAGGCACATGATTTTCAATATTACATCGATTGTGGGATTCCAGAAGGTTCTGTTCGAGGCGGTCAATTTTCTACGTATGACCTCGACTGTTGGTGTGAAAGAAATAAAGCCCGGGATCGCAATGAAGCCTTAAAGTATTTTGGCATCGGAACCATCTTTATTATTATTCTTACAGTTATTGTTAGACGATTAAAGAAAGATAAAACTGAAATTAATGAATTCAATAAACTAATCGAATCAATAAATGGAATACTTCTTACATTGATTGAAATTGAGTCTACAATTCATAACAGTGATGTTGTTGAACATCAAATAAATTTCAAAGAGCAGCTAATAAAAATTCAAATGTTAATAGAAACAACTGTTTTAAATCGAGTTGAAAAATATAAATGGGATGATTTAAAACCAATAAATATTTCGGCCATTTCAAATAATCCTACAACGCTCGGTATTGCATTAAATAGAATTTCGACGAAATTAAGTGACTTGAATAAATTCGTCAAATAAGAATCATAACTAAAACCAATTCAATTAAATAATTTTATGAAACAAGTATTTTACACAATTGTATTTTATTTTTTTAGTTTGATCAATATTTGTTATTCGCAGGAATTATTCTTTATCAACAACAAATCATACCCAACGAATGGTACATTTACGTTCACTCTTCCTAACCCAGACTTTTATGACGAGCTGGAAGTTCTTGTTGCTAAAGATGGAACAAAAGGTATTTTAGCTTTTTCTATTAAAAGTGATTATTCAGTAGTTACAGGAAAATCAATTCTTTATTTAGAAAATGGAAGCGTAATTAATTTAATCGATAGATTTATTTATGACAATCTAGACGGAGTTTCAACTACCGTTTACTATTTAACTCCGTCGGAAATTGAAATCTTGAAAAAGTTCAATATCTTAAAAATTCGATTCTCTGAAGGCCCACCAAAGGGACATCCTGCAGAATGTAGAAATTACAGCGCTGAGAATTTCTATATGCGAGAAAAAACATTCATGTATGGGCGTGATAATGTAAATGATTTTTATGACGAAAAAATTAGAGAAACCACCGAAACAAAAAATTTCTTTAATGATTTTTTTTAATGATTTACCAACTTAGCTCTTAAACATCGAAGGTCTAATATTGTGAATTAGTAAATTAATACACACCCACCCAAATTCTTATTTATACTATCGCACTCCCCCCAGCATTAAATCTTCCAGTCGATGTTGCTTTGCCTTTCTCCACTTCAATAATGACATCCACTTCGTGCGCATGAGCGTTCACCCCTCTAAATTTCCCTTCCTTGGTAGTATGGTAAATGAAAATGAATGAGGTATTCGGATTCATCTTGCGCATTTCGTCCATGTCGCTTACTTCAAGGCCTGCTTTGGAAACACTATCAATGAAAACAAATTGAAATTGATCCAGGTGTTCCGGAACGCGATCTGTGACATACAAGTTCGGGTGATTGGCTTTTAGGCGCTCAATTTTCTCTTTAAGTGTGTAGCCGAAACCTTCCTCAATGGCGCAATACAGTACTTTTCCGTGGTTTACAGCTAAGTGATTAGCAAAGTCTAAACACATGGTTGATTTTCCTGATTTAGGTAATCCAAATACCATAGCAAAGAAGCCCACACTTGGATCCCCGATGAGTTCTCGGTATTTCCCTTGAAGCCCAATGGTTTGAAAGTCCATTTTTAAGAGTTCTCCAGAGTTTACAATCATGCCATTATCCTCGATACCCGAAATGCCTTTGTTCTTGGGAAACAATTCACCTCCGACAATTCCCATGAGGCCGTTAAGCTGTGTTTTGTTGATGTTGAGCATTTTTGATTGTCCATCAATGAAGGTTTTGAGCGTTTGAAATGCATCATCGAGCTTTGTGGCGTATTTGTCGGACTTTGTGATCTTTCCTTGCTCTACTGCCTTCTTGATGCGATTAAACAGGCGCTCTGCCTTGTCTTTTACATCTCGTTTTCCATTCAAGGAAACATAGGCCTTTAAGAGTGAAATGGACAACATCCCTGCTTGACTATGCGCAATCTCCAAATAGCGTTTGAGGTTCTTGCTATCGATTTTGATTTCTGCCATCCCCCCCATTTGCTCGTAACACGAAATCAATTGCTGCTGCATGGTTTCGATTTCCTTGGCGTAGGTTGACGTTTTCCGAATCCGTCTTTCTAAAATCGCTTTTTGAAGGCTGTGGATTAATGTCAAGATTTGCGCTTGGCTTTTGACCTTTCCATGCATGGCAGCATAGCGTTTGATGAACTGAACATCTGAATCAAGATGCTCAACATTATCTGTTTTGTATGTAACTACAGGTGCTGTTTTTTTAACTGGAATACTAACTTTCTTCACAGGCTTTGAAGTAGCAGTTTTCATCGGCGCTTTCTTTTCAGTTGTTGGCTTCACGGGGTTTTGAGCCATAAATTCATCGAGCTTTTTGAAATAAGCATCCACCACGCGCTTGATGTTCTCATTGGTGCGGTATGGACTCCAGTTTTCTTGTGATGCGCCCTCCACCAAACGGTGTCCTTTTGCAAGTGCTTCTGGAACATTTTCCCAGTTGATGTTTGATGTTTTTTGAAAGTAGTTTGTTGTGTTTAACATGGTCTAAAAATTTAATAGTTCTAATTCGAGTTCAAATGCCAAGGCTTCCAGCTCCAGTTCATTTAGGGCTATTGCCGGCGCAGATTTAACCGGTGTAAGATTGGTGCGGTATTCCAGTAAATAATTCAAGCGATTAAATTCTTCTGCTCGCGCCTGAGCACTTCGTCCTTCGACTTGTAGAGCAGATTTTTTGGCTTGGATTTCTACCTTCAGCTCTTGCCACTTTGGTGAGTTCTGTTCGCCTTTATACAACTCGGATTGTGCGATGATGGCTTGCTTGTCCGCTTCGTATTGTGCCATTACAGGAGTTAAGTCACTTGTTAGTGAATATCCTTTTGGTCTAAGCAAGGTGCGCTCCGTTTTGCGGACTTTACTCACGTATTCTTTAAAGTACGACACATAGTATCCTTGCGAGAAATACAATCCCAATAAGGCATAGGAGGCATCAATTTTTCTTCCAATGGAAATAATGTCCTTATCCTGCTGGTCTGCAGCGTTTAATAGTGCTTCAATCTCTTCTTTGAGCTCCTTTGCTTTTTTGACGCTTTTATTGACTACCTCGCCATCGTTGGCCACCTTGGGTGTTTCTTGTAAGAAAGTGGAATTGAGTAGAGTCGTATGAAAGGCTTTGATGCAATTCAGGGACTTTTCACGATAAGTAGTGTAGTCACGAATGTCATTTTGCACCGCTTTCAATGTGTCAATGGCTAGATTCACGCGCTTGTATTCACGGTTCAAATTCTCTTTGGCTTGATCAAAGAACATAGCTACC
>JBEBDG010000140.1:0-6468 GCA_041157165.1 Bacteroidota bacterium | reverse complement strand
ATCAAAATGCCAATGTTCCCTTTTCATACTTGGCAACCAGATACGTATACAGTAGCTCCTGCCCAAGGAACTATGATGCTTTCAGGTATCATGTTAAAAATGGGAACTTATGGAGTTATCCGAATGATAATTCCGATGTTTCCTGCAGGTATTGCAAATTGGGGGGGCGTGGTCATTATATTATCAGTAATTGGCGTATTGTATGGCTCTATCATTGCAATTCAACAAAAAGACATGAAGCGATTACTTGCTTATTCATCATTTGCTCACGTTGGCTTGATGTCTGCAGGAATGTTAACCTTATCACAAGAAGGCATACAAGGCGCTTTATATCAAATGCTTTCACATGGTATCAACATAGTGGGTTTATTTTTTGTTGTTGAAATCATAGAAAGAAGGACCAAAACGAGAGAATTAGCTTTGCTAGGTGGAATTACACAATCCTCATATTTTTTAACAGTTGGTTTAATAGTATTAAGTCTTGGTTCCGTTGCACTCCCATTGACAAATGGTTTTGTTGGAGAGTTTTTGTTATTAAAAAGTGTATTTGATTATGATTTATTACTAGGTATTCTTGCTGGCATCACTATTATTTTAGGTGCTATCTATACATTACGCATGATACAAAAATCTATTTTTGGAAACGCTTCTAAGGCAAGTAACACTTTTGAAGACCTAAGTATTTCAGAAAAATTAGTAATTATTCCACTAAGTATATTAGTGATTTTAGGAGGTATTTTACCTTCTGTTATTTTAAATTATAGTCAACCAGCCGTTGACCTTTTATCTAAGTGGATTAAGTAAAAAAAGAACATATGACGCCAGTAATCGCATTATCTCTATTCGGCATAATTAATTTGTTTCTAGGGTTTTCGTTTAAACGCCAAACTCTTCAACTTGTAACATTATTCTTTATCCTTGTCAGCATGGCATTAACAGCCATGGACTGGAACCATGAATACTTATGGTTTGGTCAAATGTTTAAAACAAATAATTTATCCATTAATTTCAGTTTAATTATCCAATTAGCTGGATTTTTGGTTGTTGCATTCTCCAATGGATTTGGGAAAGATGAAGTCTATACACAACCTGCAGAATATTATGCGATACTTCTTTTTTCTTTAGTTGGCGCCCTTCTAATGGTTTCGTTTGAAAACCTTATCATGCTTTTTGTTGGTTTAGAGATTCTCTCTGTAGCCATGTATGTTTTAACAGGATCCGACAAAAGAAATCTACGCTCCAATGAAGCTGCCTTAAAATATTTCTTGATGGGTTCATTTGCAACCGGATTCTTATTATTTGGTATTGCACTTATTTATGGATCAACGCGCTCTCTTTATGTTTCCGGTATCATGCTTGCATTAACGCAGACTGCCCCAGAATCTCTACCAAGCTTTTTATATGCGGGAGTTATATTGATGGCAATTGGATTATTATTTAAAATTTCAGCGGCTCCATTTCATTTTTGGACTCCCGATGTATACGAAGGTGCTCCAACCATTTTCACCATGTTCATGGCCACAGTGGTTAAAACAGCTGGGTTTGCAGCAATTTACCATATTCTTGACATGATGTTTGGAACTGTTCAAAAAAACTGGATTCTTGTGGTATATTTCATCACCGTTATCACCTTAATTGTAGGTAATGTATCAGCTGTATACCAACAAAGCGCGAAAAGAATGCTTGCCTTTTCAAGTATATCTCATGCAGGATATATGTTGTTGACCGTTTGTGCCAACCAACCAAGCACTTCATCGAATATCTTATATTATAGTCTAGCCTATACACTCGCCACTGCTATTTCATTTGCAGTTGTAATGGTCGTTGCAGAATACCAAACCGGTCGAACTGATCAGCCTGAAAGTTTTAACGCCTTAAATGGATTAGCAAAAAATAATCCTGATTTAGCATTCGCATTTACCATTGCCATTCTTTCCTTAGCAGGTATCCCACTAACAGCAGGATTCTGGGGGAAATTTTTTGTATTCAACGACATGTTCAATAAGAATTTAACGTATCCAATCATAATTGCTGTTCTGATGTCGGCAGTAGGCGTATACTATTATTTCAAAGGAATTACTTCGGTTTACTTCAATTCGGGATCTATTGAAAAAATACAAACCCCACTTATATTTAAGTTAGCTCTTTGGTTTGCATGTATTGGAACTTTAGTTTTAGGTATTTATCCAAATTTAGTTAAATCAATTTTTTAATTTTGACAAAAAATACTCTGAACGTATTCAACAAAAAAGATTTATTTGCATACTTTCTTGTTGCAGGTTCAGGGGCTATTGTTCAATTGGTCAGTGGGTCTTTGCTGAAAGACTGGTTCGTACTTTCCTATGAAAAATCCATTTTCCCAGCCTACCTGATCGCACTGGTTTTTGGTTTTATTTTAACTAAATTATTTGCGTTTGATGCTAGAAATACAAATAAAACAAAACGGGAAATGATAAAATTTCTATTAGTAGCTACCTTTTCCGGATTTGTTACTTGGTTTTTTAGTGTTGGAACGTATACGATATACAATAAATTCTTTAACGATTTTCTTTTAAGAATCCCCTTTTCTCGCAAAGAGGTGAATATAACTCAAACCAGTTCAACAATCATTGGCATGGGATTTAGCTTTTTGTCAAACTATATTTTGCATAAAACTTTTACCTTTAAAAGCAGTGGGTTCTATGACCGATTCAAGGCCTTAATCAAATAATCTCCCCCTTTTTTAAACGGTATTTCTTAAACTTCTTAAAAAATTCTTAAAAAATTCTTAAAAATTTTTGTTTTGTATCATTTAATCTTTTAGTTTTGTAGCTCAAACCTTAAAATATTACAAAAATGAAAAAATTATTCGCTTTAGCATTCGTTGCTGGAATGGTTACTTTAGCTTCTTGTGGTGAGAAGAAAACTGAAGCTGCTGCTGATACTGTAGCTGTTGATACTGCAGCTGCTGCTGTAGATACTGCTGCTGCTGATACTGCTGCTGCTGATACTGCTGCTGCAAAGTAATTCATTACGAATTCGAGAAAAAAGTCCTTCGTTTACGAAGGACTTTTTTTATGTGCTATGAAAAGCAAACCTATTTCTTCTTTTTTCGATCATTTCCCTGCTAAAGTTGCTGAATATTGTTTTCATCTTTGGGATGAATACCAATTCAAATTCATTGTCAGTAAATCACGACATTCGAAATATGGTGATTACCGATTCCAACCAAAAGTAGGACATACCATTACAGTCAATCATAACCTAAATCCTTATGCATTTTTAGTTACCTATTTGCATGAGGTAGCACATTTGTTGACATTCCTTACCTACAAAAATAAAGTTCAACCACATGGAATAGAATGGAAGAAAAATTTCAAAGAATTATTTGATCCCCTTCTAGATGAAGATCTTTTACCCAAGGAATTAATTCAAGTTTTAACTACCTATTTGAAAAATCCGGCTGCCTCTTCTGCTTCTTATGCTCCTTTAGTAGAAGCCCTCAAATCCTATGATCCAATTAGTCAATTTATCTTGCTAAAAAATTTACCTGAAAATTCAGCATTTTGGATTAAAAACCTTCGTCTTATCAAACAAAAACTCAATAGAACACGTTACTTTTGCATTGATCCTATTACAGGAAAAAAATACCTTGTTTCAAAAAATGCAAATGTATTACCGGAAATTTCAGAAACATAAATTCCTGGGTTCTCTAATCTGCCTATTTCTCCTTGGGCAGTCTATCATTGCGCAAGATTTTTCAAATGGAACATGGATTAAAACATATATTCCAAAAGAGGGATTACAAGTGCTTACGTATGACTGGTTACTTAAAAACAAACTAAATCCTTCTTCTATTGATGTTGAGAAAATTGCTATTTACCAAGATATAAGAGGTATCAGAGATACTTTACAATGGCAGTTACATCCTGAAAAATTAAATCAGTTAATACAGATTCCTACCAAAGGTATAGGATTGGAGGATTTAAAATTTGATCCTTCGGATAAACTATTTTTTCCTGTAAAAGCAAGCATCACACAACAATCTGATTCAACTTTTTGTCTGTTACATTTTGGAAATGAGAAAAGCATATTTGTAAATGAGAAAGTGCTTAATCTAGAAGGTAAAAATGAATCATTCGCTTTCCAAGAGCTAATTTTAGATGAGGAAAAATACAACTACCTACAATCCGGTCAACTGTGGGTAAGCGAGCCCATTTATTCAAATGAAAGCAAAATAATATCATTTCAATTAAAGGATCTGTACCCTGGTGCTTCATCTTATTTCAAAACTAAATTATATGCTTCTTCAATTCAAGATTCTCAAATTCTAATCAAAAGTCCCTCTTTCTCCAAAACAATTTCTTTCAATGCAATTTCTGGAGATAGATATGACCGAAAGGCTGACCAGAAACTAATTGAACTTGAATTCAATGCACCAAAAGAAAATGAGAAATTAGAAATTCAATTCCAATACCTTTCAAAAATTGGTTCTGCCTGCATCGGAAAAAATGCCTTACTATATCCAAGAATTGTAAAGGGTTCAGAAAATAGTTGGTTAGAATGGCCAAATCATTTGGCAAATGAAAATGCTAAAATTATTCAAATAGCCAATCTAAATAAAGATACCCAAGCATGGCTATTTAATGAAATCAATCAATTTGAACTATTGTCCATTTCGAATGAAAAAATAGTTATTCAAAAGCCAGTCAAAAGTAAACTTTTGATGGCTGATTCAAAATTGGCTTATGAGCCAATTTTTGTAGAAAAAATACAAACCTTTCGTAACAATTTATCCGCTCAAACAGAATTATTAATCATCTATCCCAAGGCATTTGAAAATGCTGCTAAAAAATTAGCAACCTTTAAAAACCAACAAAAAATTCCAAGTGAAATCAGAAGTTTGGAAAACATATTAACCGAATTTGGCAGTGGGAAAATGAGTTTACCAGGAATTAAATCTTACCTGTACCATCAAAAAATAAATTTAAAAAGTAAATTAAACTATTTGGTACTTTTAAGTGATGCAAATGTCGATATCAAAGGAAAAAACAACTTATTGGGTACAGATAAAGCTATTCAATTTATACCAACCTATGAAAGTGAAGAATCATTATTTCCGTTAAATTCATATGCTAGCGACGATTATTATGGGATTTTAGGTGATACTTTAGGCGATTGGGATATAAATTTGAATAAAAAATATGAGATCGAATTATCCATTGGGAGAATTCCTGCTAAAACTATTCAGGAGGCCGAATTAATGGTCAATAAAGTAATCCAAGCCCAAAATATTTCTGATAAAAATTCAAACATAGCGTTAATTGCAGATGACGAAGATAACAATATTCACCTGCTCGATGCAGAGGATTTTTCGAAACAATTAGAGACCAATGCACCTCAATTTTTAATCCAAAAGCTATACCTAGATGCCTATCCAATGAAAGCCTCAAATGGCCTGTATACCAGTCCAGAGGTTCAAAAAAAGATTCAATCACTCTTTAATAAAGAAGCTGGTTTTATTCATTTTATGGGTCATGGATCAGAAAGTGGTTGGACAGATGAAAAAATTTTAACTACTAATGATATCCTGAGTCTTACCAATTCTTCCAATTTACCAATTCTACTTACGGCCACTTGTCAATTTGCTAAATTTGATAACCCTTATATTCTTTCAGGTTCTGAGGTCTTGATTGGCTCTGATAGAGGAGGTGCACAGGCTATCATTGGGACAAGCAGGCCCGTTTTTCAAAGTAATAATTATGTATTTGGTAAAAATTTTTATTCCATTTTATTACAAAATATCTATAATACGAATTACCGATTAGGAGATTTAGTGAGAGATGTAAAAAATAAAGGAAATGTTGGAATTGGAAATAGAAACATTGTTTTATTGGGAGATCCCAGCTGTAGCTTACCATGGACAGGCAACAAAATCGACATAAAAGGTGAAAATGTTAGTTGGGGGAAAACACAAAACATAAAGATTCAAAATAATACATCTGAAACGATAGATGGAAGTTTACAATTATTTGCAGTTAAAGAAAACATAGAAACAGTAGGAACTAAAAGCCCCAAAATTTCATTCAAACCATCTGATCAAATCATTTACCAAAAGGATTTAAATTTATTAAATGGTTCAACAAATGTCGTAATTCCTCCTGTTTTACAACAAAAAACCAACAAAATCCATTATCGATTCCATGGAATTTCAAACTCAGGAAAACGATGGGGATTCTATGAAAATCAAATTTCCGAATTATCCCAATTGAATGGTGATAAAAATGGCCCCATCATTCAACAAGATTTAATTGACAATAATCGTTTTGTTATTTCAGATTCATCTGGGCTTGGTTTTTTAGATGCTTTAGGAAAAAAATCTAGCATTTTAATTAATGAATCGCTTGAAATTCCTATCCAGCACCTGGTAACATCGTTTAAAAATGACAAAAATTGGAGTCTATTAATTGACCCTCAATTACTTGATTT
>JBEBDG010000139.1:0-6488 GCA_041157165.1 Bacteroidota bacterium | reverse complement strand
TTTTTTGACAGCTTGATTATTGAAATTTCAAAATATTATTGTCAAAAAGTGTTTTTAGTTTGTTTGCTTGTTGCACATAAGCATCTTTATCGGACCAAGCATCTATCGGATTTAAAATGTTACTTGGTACATTTGAACAAGATGCAGGAATCGATAAATTAAAATATGATTCTGTATGAAAAGCAACATCTTGGAATAAGTTTTCATGAATAGCGTCAATCATTGCCCTTGTATATTTTAAGTCTATCCTTTTTCCTACACCATATCCTCCACCAATCCATCCTGTGTTGATTAGCCAAACATTTGTATTATGCTGTGTAATTTTTTCGGCTAATAGTTTTGCATAAACAGTAGGTTTCCAAACCATAAATGCTGCACCAAAACAAGATGAAAACGTTGCCACTGGCTCTGTCACACCCATTTCGGTTCCTGCTACTTTTGCTGTATAGCCACTTATAAAATGATATTGCGCTTGTTCTGCATTTAATTTACTAATTGGAGGTAGTACGCCAAATGCATCACAGGTTAAGAATATAATATGATTAGGATGACCGCCCACACATGGGATTTTTGCATTTGGTATAAAGTCAATTGGGTATGCCGCCCTTGTGTTTTCGGTGATTGACTTATCGTTATAATCTACTTTCTTAGTTGCAGGATCAAAGACCACATTTTCTAAAATAGTGCCCCTTTTGATGGCTTGATAAATTTCTGGTTCTTTCTGTGGCTCTAAATTGATTGCTTTTGCATAACATCCACCCTCAATATTTGAAATACCATTTTCACTCCAGATATGTTCATCGTCACCTATCAAATTTCTATTTGGATCTGCTGACAAAGTCGTTTTTCCTGTACCACTCAATCCAAAAAATAAACTCACCGCACCATTTTTAGCTTCATTTGCAGAACAATGCATTGATAACATTTGATTCAATGGCATCAAATAATTCAGCAATGAAAAAATTGCTTTTTTCATCTCACCTGCATATTCTGTTCCAAAAATTAAAATCTCTTTTTGCTCAAATGACAATTGGATAGAGGTAGTAGAAGTAATGCCTTTAATAGACATATCCGCACTGGTAGCTCCTGCATTATAAAGGATATAATCTGGCGTGCCAAAATTCGCTAACTCTTGTTGCGTTGGTCTAATAAGCATATTGTACATAAACAAAGCATGGTAAGCTTTGGTACAAATAATTCTTACTTTGATTGTATTTTTTTTATCCCATACCGCATACCCGTCTACAATAAATAAGTCTTTGCAAGTATTAAAATATGCGATTGCATTATTTTTTGCTTGATTAAAGGAAGCCGGATCGATAGGTTGATTCACATCCCCCCAGTTAATATGTTCTTTGGTGCTTTCCTCTAAAACAATTCTTTTGTCTTTTGGACTTCGACCAGTTTTTTCACCTGAATAAACCATCAATGCGCCGGTATCTGACAAAGCCGAACCCTTATCGGTCTCAAGAGATAATTGTATAAGCGCCTCACTCGATAAATTTACATGCACATTTGAATGCTGAATTCCTAGATCTGAAAAAATAGCCATAAGCAAGATTTATAACTACAATATTACTAACAAATGCTAGTTTATTCAAATAAAGACCGATTATATTTAATTTATTTTATATATAATATAGCTACTACGTCCTTAAAATGAGAGAGGCTCCTATTGCTAGGAGCCTCTTTTGTATTTTTCTAAACTTAAAATGAACTAAAACTCTAGTTTTTAGCCGCTCTACCAAATCCATTAAAGAATACAATTTTCCCGTCTAAAAATCTAAACGAGTCAACCCATTGGTATTTTTGTGATTTACCATCTGCCATTTCTAATACCGCTTCGTCCCAAACATTTACCCACTGGTGGCCATTTTCTCCAACTACAGGTATAATAGCAAGAATTTGGAAGTTTTTAAAGGTGATGCCTGAAAAATTCTTTTCCATATATGCTATAATTGAATCTTTGCCTTTTACAACTGATCCATCGTCACCATTCATGGTTGCAGTATCTGACATCATATCTCCAGCTGCTTTAAAATCTTTCTCAAACAATACTTTGTGAAATTGCTCAGCTAATAATACATTCTTTTGATCACCAATCTTAAAATTGTCGGTATAAGTTGGCTTGTAAAGATGTTCAACTTTTTCTGATGTAGCTTCAACAGTTTCAGTTGTCTTTGTTTCAGTACTTGTACAAGCTGCGAATGATGCAACTACAAGTAATCCTAAAAATACTTTTTTCATAATTTGGTTTTTAATTTGAAGCATGAATCTATCAAGTAAACATTAGCTAGATGCATCAAAAACAGGGAATGTTGTTCCAAAATCCCAAGAAGGAACAAATAAATAAGATAATTGTGTAGTTTAGGGGAGTAAATGGAGTTTCTTAGATTCTCAAAATAAATACAATGGAAGACTTACGTTACCCTATCGGCAATTTTGAATTCAAACCTTTTAGCAATGACATTAAAAATGACTGGCTAATGGAGATGAAAAGTTTGCCAAATGATGTTGCTTTAGCTACTAAGGATTTGAATAAGGCACAATTAGATACACCTTATAGAGAAGGTGGCTGGTCAGTATTGCAAGTGGTGCATCATTTAGCTGATAGTCATATGAATGCTTTTGTAGTATTTAAATTAGCATTAACAGAGGATTTACCAACTATAAAAGATTATAGTGAACATGACTGGTCCTTTACTTCGGATGTATTAAATACACCAATTGAAGTTTCAATTTCACTTTTAAATGCATTGCATCAAAGATGGACTGATCTATTGGCTAGTTTAACAGATGCACAATGGCAAAGGAAATTTTATCATCCCACACATAATATTGAAATTAGTTTATGGGACTTTTTTGCTGTTTATACATGGCATGGAAAACATCATATAGCCCATATCGAAAATCTTAAAAAAAGACAAGGTTGGAATTCTTAATAAAAAACAAAAAAATATAAATTATGAAAAAAGTTATTTTTCTAGCAATGTTTTCAGCAATCGGATTTAACATGACCGCTTCTGCTCAAAAGGCAATCAATTCTGTTCATTTTTATGATGTTAAAAATGCAGATATGGAAAAAACCTATATCGCTAGCTTGAAAGAGATTAACACCATTATGGCCGAAATGGGTTTTCCAAAAAATTACTATAGCTACTTTAAATTAGCTGCTTCTGATACTACTTCAACTTATAGAAATTGTACGATTGGTCATTGGACTTCCGAGCAAGACTATAAAACAATCCATGACCATCCAAAGTTTAAGGCTTGGGCTAATAAGAACAAGGATATCAATGCTGTATTTGTAGCAGGTCAAATGTATAGAAAGATGTATGCCGCGGACTAATTTTTAAAGAAGGAATAAACAAAACTTGATGCAATGGGTCTATGGACTTAAGTTCATAGACCCATTTGTATTTAATAAATTCAAAAAATATGGAAGTTCATCATAATTCACACAAACCCAAAAATTGGAAAGAGTATATAACAGAATTTCTGATGTTGTTTTTGGCAGTTAGCATGGGTTTCGTTGCTGAAAATTTAAGAGAAAAGCACATTGAAAATGAAAGATCGGAAGAACTAATGCATGCTTTTATTAGCGATGTTAAAGAAAATCAGTCGCAATTAGATTCATTGATTGCAAATAATTCACGCATCGCACACTATTTTGATTCACTTTCATTCAATCATGGATTTGTAAAAAAACAAATAGATTTAAAGGTATTAGCAGAAACGATAGATCTTTGGGTTTATCGATTCGTTAATAAAAAGACCATATTTGAACAAATGAAAAACACAGGCGCATTAAGGTATATACAGGATAAAGAAATTTTAAATGCGGTTTTAAGATATGAAGAAAATGCAAATTTTGCAGAACTTAGATCAATAATGGAAACAGATCATTATAATAATGAATTTAGGCCTGCATTAGCGAATATTTTTCCAATTTCATTCTCTAAATATATTAGTGAAAACGAATTAAAAAATATGACAAAAATGGATACAATAGTTCATCCAGGCAGATACGAAAATTACCAAAATTATGATGCTCTAATTCAATATGAATTGGAGAATACAAAACTAACAAATGAACAAATAAAAGCTTTATCTAAGGTATGGCATTTTAGACAAGAAAGAATTTCGGTAGGTTTGCGCTTTCAAATTAAATTACAAGAACAAGGAAAAGAATTACTCTCACTCATTGAAAAAAAATATTCTCATTAAAAAAATATGGAAGTACATCACCCACACCACCCAACACATAAAAAGAAATGGTCTGAATACATCATTGAATTTGTAATGTTATTTGCAGCAGTTACCCTTGGTTTTCTCGCAGAAAATTTAAGAGAGCATCAAATTATGAACCATCGGGTAGAGCAAAATAAGATTGCTATATTAAAAGATTTACAAACAGATTCTGCTGATATTGCTGCGGTGATTGCTGTAGAAGACAGTTGTATCAAAAGATACAATAGGATTAATAATTACCTATATCTCGCAAAAACAAATAGAATAAGTCAGGGACAATTAATTGATTCGATAAAAAATACCCCACAATTTATTGCTTATTCTACGACTCTTTATATGAATAATAGTTCATTTAAGAATATGCAGTCAAGTGGCTTACTAAGTTATTTAGAAGATGGTGAGTTGAAAAATGCCTTAGCAAATTATTATGAAGTAAATTTTAAATCTATAGAAGCCGCTAATGAGTTTTTTGACCAGGTAGGTATTGTGTTTAATAATTATTTTCCAATTGGACTTGGTAAATTAATTAGAGATTACCAAAAATTTTCAAATGAGTATGAACTAAACAATAGTGAAACTTATGAAAATTTTATGCTTAGCTTAAATAAAACTAAAAATGATTTAAGTTCAGATGAATTTATTTATGAAGTTCAAAAATATTATAATTATATATTTATTTATAGAACTAGTTTATTAAACGCGAAAAAAAGCAATGATAAATTATTAAAATTATTAAGATCAGAGATGCATTAATAATTAAACGATCTTATTCACCGCAGTAACAAAACCTTGACATTTTGCCGAGACTGATCCATGTTCATAATCTGTGATACGCACCTTTACAAAATTATAATGCACATGGATTTCTGGATGATGGTCTTGGTCAATCGCAATTTGCATTACTTTATTAGTGAATAAAACTACCTCGTTGTAATTTTCAAACTTAAAAGTCTTTTCTAATTTATTATTTATTTCAGCCCAATCTAAAAACGCCATTGTGATTGATTTATACTTTATTTCTTTGGAGATACTTACAATTAATACTTCAGAGGAATTAATCTAATGATACCAACTTTGTTAAATAATTTAATGATTGGATATACCGGATCAATCTCCCACCACTTTGTAGCAAAATTTGGTCTTGCTCCTGCATGATGGTGGTTGTTTTGAAACAATTCTCCCAACATCAAGAAATCTATGAATAAGGTGTTTTTTGAATGGTCTTTTTCTCCTGGGAAATTTCGATACCCGTACTTATGACCTGCCCAGTTAACAATTGCGCCTTGAATTGGACCAATTAAAAAATGGATGGGTAGTAATAGATACATCCACCAAGCAGTTGCAAAATTGATGTAGAATAAGATATAGAGTCCTGCAAAAAATAACCTGGTTACGGTATGATCTGCGATTTTATCAATTTTTGGATAGACTGGAAAATTTTTATCAAATCGTTTTTCAACTTCCATGGTGCCGTGTAACACGCCATTGTACACATTCTTGGTGTGTATCATCATCGTAAAAACCTCTTTGAAAAAATGTGGTGTATGCGGATCCTTTTCAGTATCACTATACGCATGATGCATACGGTGTAAGATCGCATAGGCGCGCGCATTTAAATAAGAACTGCCTTGGGTCACCCATGTGAAAATATAAAAGTACTTCTCCCAAAAAGGAGACATCGTAAACATTTTGTGCGCGGAGTAACGGTGTAGGTAAAAAGTCTGACCAAATAGGGAAAGGTACCAATGTAGAATAAGAAAAATCATCACAGCCATCGTAAAAATTTAGATACGAAGCTAAACTACTTAGTCAGTATTCTAATAATATGTTTAACAAAAGGGTGATTTTGACCGAATTACTACAGGGAAAAAAATAGAGAGAAATTGCATTATCTGGATTGATAGACAATATTCGATTGATTTCAAAAAATGCAGATTGTTTATTCAAAAATTCTGCCTAATATGTGTAAGGAAAGCAATTAAAATCTAATTCATTAAATCTATATTTTATGCTCGAATTTTTAGTTATCGGTTCATCCATTTTATTAATCCTATTTTTTAGTGTTGTGGTTGTCAACCAAGGAACCATCGCTATCATCACCATGTTTGGAAAATATCAAAGAATTATGCAACCAGGGTTAAGATTTAAAATCCCTTTGGTGGAGAGTATATTTAGAAGAGTCAGTATTCAAAATCAAAGTATTGAATTGGAGTTTCAGGCGGTAACCATTGACCAAG
>JBEBDG010000138.1:0-6504 GCA_041157165.1 Bacteroidota bacterium | reverse complement strand
TCTTGAATTCGGAATTCAAATCCAGAGGCATTTCCAAATCCAGGTACTGCTGGTGGTGGAAGAAATTGGATATTAGCTTCTTTGATCTCTTTTGTCTGTTGATAAAATGATTCCGCCAATTGATCGACCGTTTTAGTTCGTTCTGTCCACGGCTTTAGGGTAATAATTCCCATACCGAAGGAAGCCCCACCTCCATCTGTCAATAAACTGAAACCAGATAAACTAGAAAAAGATTCTATTGAAGGGTCCTTTTTAATTTTTTGATAAATTGAAGAGAGGGCATTTTCAGTACGTTCTAGAGTGGCTCCCGGAGGACTTGTTACGTTTACATAAAGTGTTCCTTGGTCTTCTGAAGGTATAAAACCTGTGGGCAGTATTTTGACCAAGGCAATAGTAAGGATGGTTACCGAAAAAAGGCTTATCCAAGTAGTTTTTTTGAAATGTATAAACCAAACAACACCCTTTAAATAATTAGTTGAAATTTTTTCAAAAGTTTGATTGAACTTAATGAAAAATTTATTTAAAAAATTTGTAGGTTTTAGATGTTCAGGTTTTTTTAATAATAAAACACACAATGCCGGAGTAAATGTTAATGCTGTAATTCCGGATAGCGCAATTGATATCGCCATTGTTATTGAAAATTGCCTATAAAATACGCCGATTGGTCCATCTAAAAATGCAACGGGGATAAATACAGCACCCATCACAAGTGTTATCGAAATGATTGCTCCAGAAATTTCTCCCATAGCTTCCTCTGTTGCTAGTAAAACTGAAATATTTTTTTCTTCTAATTTAGAATAGACTGCTTCAACAACTACGATTGCATTGTCTACTACAATTCCAATGGCTAGAACAAGTGAAAAAAGGGTAAGGAGATTAATTGAAAATCCAAAAAGTAATATAAACGTAAATGTGCCAATGAGGGAAACAGGCACAGCTAAAATTGGAATTAAAGTGGCTCTCCAGTTTTGTAAAAAAATAAATACTACCAAAGCTACTAATATAAATGCTTCTATTAAAGTTTTGATTACCTCATGTATCGAAGCATTTAAAAATCGAGAAACATCATAGCTTATGGTATAATTCATTCCAGGAGGAAAACTAGTAGTTTTTAATTCCTTTAATTTTGCTTTAACATTTTCAATCACCTCTGCTGCATTTGATCCTGGCCTTTGCTTTAGGAGAATGGCTGCAGAAGGTTGCCCATTTTCTTTTGATAAAACATCGTAATCCAATGAACCAAATTCAATTGTCGCTAGGTCTTTTAGTCGTAAAATTTGTCCATTTTCGGTAGACTTAATTACTAAATTTTCATATTGTATTTCTTGAGTAAATTTTCCGGTATATTTTAATACATATTGCATGGATTGTGATTTTTTACCAGAACTTTCTCCAATTTTTCCAGGTGCTGCTTCCACGTTTTGTTTCTTTAAGGCAGTTACAACATCTTCTGGTGAAATTTTATAGCTAAACAGTTTTTCAGGTTGTAACCAAATACGCATGGCATATTCGCGCTGTCCCATGATATCCGCAAAACCTACCCCATCAATTCTTTTTAATTCGGGTAAAACATTGATGTCTGCAAAGTTAAATATGAATTTTTCATCTAAATCTTTGTCGCTACTTAATAGATTAACGTATAAAAGCATACTGTTAATTTCTTTTTCAGTACTAATACCTGCTTTAATAACTTCTTCAGGCATTTCATCCAATACTGTTTGAACCCTATTTTGAACGTTTACGGCCGCAACATCAGGGTCCGTGCCAACTTTAAAATATATTTGAATGATACTGGTCCCATCATTACCTGAAACGGAGGTCATGTAGGTCATACCAGCAACCCCATTAATTGCACGCTCTAAGGGTGTCACCACAGCCTTGGCACAAACTTCTGCGTTTGCCCCTGTGTATTTGGTGGTCACGGTTACAGCTGGGGGAACTATATCAGGATATTGAGAAATCGGTAAGTTTTTTAGGGAAATGAGCCCGATGATAACTATGAAAATAGAAATCACGATGGATAATACTGGACGTTTAATTAGATTTTGTACCATTATTTTAAGTCGTTAACTACTTGGCGGATATTGATTAATTTTCCTTTTATTTTTTGACCTTGTTTAATGCTTTGAATTCCTTCAATGAGGATTTGGTCTGTTTTTTCAAATCCACTTTGAACTAAATAAAAATGTTCAATTCGATAGGATGGCACTAATTTTTTCATTTGAACTGAACCGTCTGCTTTTTTCAAAAATACATAGCTTCTTTCTTGAATTTCAAAAACTGATTTTTGTGGAATTAACCAATAATTTTTTATTTTCTTTTGCATCACAATTTTTCCAGATGCACCATGTTTTAATAATTTTTCAGGATTCGGGAACTTTGCTCGAAAAGCAATATTTCCTGTTGATTTATCAATTTCGGCCTCAATGGTTTCAATTTGACCTTTATGCGAATAGATCTCTCCATTGGATAATTTTAAATCTACCGGTACAGCGGAGGCATTGTTTTTTCTTATTTTAGCGAATTCCAAATATTCATTTTCATTCACACTGAAATAGGCAAATATATCTTTTGTATCTGATAGAGTGGTCAGTAAGGAACCATCATCAATTAAACTTCCGGCTTTGAATGGGATGCGGTCTATGAATCCGTCGAAGGGTGCTCGTATTGTGGAGAAATCAACATTTAATTCATCTGATTTTACATGCGCCTTTGCCTCTTCTCTTTTTGCTTTGAGGGCATCGAGTTTTGCCTTAGCAATTAATAATTGGTTTGTAGAAATTACTTTTTTTTCAACGAGTAATCGGGTGTTTTGCAATTCAATTTCCGCTGCTTTTACCTCAGCATCGGTCTGCTCCAGGATTGCCTTTGATTTTAATAATTCTGTTTTATATTCCAAATTATTAATAGTAAAAAGTACTTGTCCTTTTTTAACAGCTCTACCTTCATCGGTATTTACTTTTTCTAAATATCCCTTAACTCGAGCTCTTATTTCTACATTTTGAAAGGCATGTATGTCAGCCACATATTCATTAGAAATAGATGTATCAACCTGTATGGGTTGGGTAACTTCTAATTCTGGAATTTCAATTTGTGATTCCTCTTTTCGAAAGGAATCACATGATAAAGTTCCTAAAATCAAAAATATTCCTAAAAAGAATAGCTTTCTATTATTTGTTATTTCCATTTGGTTGAACATGTTGTTTATAATTTTGATGTTTATTTATGGCCTTTTCATGGTCTAGAAAAAAGATATTTTCACTATTTTTTCTATATTTTGGAGTGCCATTTAAGTCTTTAATTTGTTTTTTAATTTCAATTTTTTTTATAAAATAGATGTTTGTACTTTCTAATTTTTTATTCAATTGGGCCTTATAATTTGGATGAAGGCTTTGTCCAAATGATTGTGTAAACACAAGCAAAAGGACTATTGCTAGTACTTTTTTCATGTCAAAATCATTTAACAACAGCTTTGCTGTTGATTTTCAATAAGTTTTCTTGAGTTTTGTTTCTTGGTTATTCAATCGTGAATTAAACCTGAGGGGGCGGGGTACTTTTTTCTAAATAGACATTACAAAAAGCAAAATCTTTTTGAATGGAATTTAATTTAGGTTTCAAACTAGCGTGTAGTAATTGATATTCTTGTTTAGATAAGTAGATTGCATCTACTGAGTTTTCACTTTCATCTTCGATGGAATCTTCAAGATCTTCAGCTGTTTGATCGATATCTATTGTCTTTGTAAAATAATCTTTAGTGGTAAAATTGGTTTTTACAAATAATTGCAATGCATCTTGACTTACCAAGAAGCTAAACAAAATTAGGTAAAATGTAAAAACCTTTTTCATTGATGATTAATCTTTTATTTCTTCAAAGGGAATATAATCCTCATCTTTATTGGAGGATTCTTTTCCTTTCGAATCCTTTTTAGGTGGAACATAATCCACATCTATATTCCCTTCCTTTCTTTGTGCTTTTGCTTTATTTCTATATTCATTCTCCGAATTAAAACGGTGTACTTGTGTAATTATATACCCTTTAAAAATCATTCTCAGTAAAGGTAAGATTACATAAATGAATAAAAAAATAAGTCCAAGTAATTTAAGCATTGTCTTTTTTATCTATTAACGACTTAAATACAAATTTCGTTCCGCATAAACCTTTCTAAAGAAATCATCCTTTAAATCATCGATGAAATAGATGGCTTCTCCTGTTGATTTCATTTCAGGACCTAATTCCATATTTACATTCGGGAATTTATTGAATGAAAATACCGGAATTTTAATAGCGAAACCTTTTTTTGTCGGATTAAATTTAAAATCGGTCACTTTTTTATCTCCCAGCATAACCTTTGTTGCATAATTTACATAAGGTTCTTGGTATGCTTTGCAAATAAACGGAACGGTTCTTGAAGCTCTTGGATTTGCTTCAATGATGTAAACCACTTCATCTTTTACAGCAAATTGAATATTTAATAAACCAACTGTTTTTAAAGCTACTGCAATTTTTTTAGTATGTTCTTCAATCTGGCGGATGACATTTTCTGATAAGTCGAATGGTGGTAATACCGAATGGGAATCTCCAGAATGGATTCCTGCTGGTTCAATATGTTCCATGATTCCAATAATGTACACATTTTCTCCATCACAAATGGCATCTGCTTCTGCCTCAATGGCGTTTTCTAAGAAATGATCGAGAAGGATTTTATTTCCTGGGATATCTCTCAAAATATCTACAACATGTTGTTCTAATTCTTTTTCGTTGATTACGATTTTCATGGATTGTCCGCCCAACACATAACTTGGTCTTACCAATAATGGATACCCCAGTTCTCTGCCCAATACCACGGCATTATCAGCATCCTCGCAAACACCGAATTTCGGATATGGAATATGTAGGTCTTTCAATAAGCTAGAAAAGGCTCCTCTATCTTCCGCTAAATCTAAGGCTTCAAATGATGTTCCTATAATTTTAATTCCATATTTTGACAATTTTTCTGCCAATTTTAAAGCTGTTTGACCTCCCAATTGCACAATAACGCCTTCAGGTTTTTCGTGTTGAATAATTTCATACACATGTTCCCAAAAAACAGGTTCAAAATATAATTTATCGGCTATGTCGAAATCGGTTGAAACTGTTTCTGGGTTTGAGTTAATCATAATGGTTTCATAACCAGCTTCTTTGGCTGCCAAAACACCATGAACACAAGAATAGTCAAACTCGATACCTTGACCAATTCTGTTCGGTCCAGAACCCAATACCACTACTTTTTTCTTATTTGATGTAATAGATTCATTATCGTGAATAGCATCACTTTGAGCAAAAGTTGAATAATAATAAGGCGTTTTTGCTTCAAATTCTGCTGCACAGGTGTCTACGCATTTGTATAATCGTTTGATGCCTAAACCATTTCTTTTATCAAAAACTTCTGATTCTAGGCAGCGAAGTGCATGTCCAATTTGACGATCCGCAAACCCTTTGTGTTTTGCTTCTTCCAATAATTCTTTTGGTACGCTGGAAAGTGTATATTTTTCTAATTCTTTTTCAACGCGAACAAGGTCTTCCACTTGGTTCAGGAACCATTTATCGATTTTTGTAATTTCTAAAATCGTTTTGAAAGAAATGCCCATTTTAAAAGCATCATAGATATGGAACAATCTGTTCCAGCTTGGATTAGCTAAAGAATGTAATATGGCCTCCTGGTCTCTCAACTCTTTTCCATCTGCTCCTAAACCATTTCTTTTGATTTCTAAACCTTGACAAGCTTTTTGTAAGGCCTCTTGGAAATTTCTACCAATACCCATTGTTTCCCCTACGGATTTCATTTGTAATCCCAAAGAACGGTCGGCACCTTTAAATTTATCAAAATTCCAACGAGGAACTTTTACAATAACATAGTCTAATGCAGGTTCAAAATAGGCTGAGGTGGTACCGGTGATAGCATTGGTTAATTCATCTAAATTATAGCCAATGGCCATTTTAGCAGCAATTTTAGCAATTGGATAACCAGTTGCTTTGGAGGCTAATGCGGAGGAACGGCTTACACGTGGATTAATTTCGATGGCAATGATATCGTCATTCTCAGGATTTAGGGCAAATTGTACATTACATCCGCCTGCAAATTTTCCAATGGCATTCATCATTTTGATGGCCATGTCGCGCATCCTTTGATAAACCGTATCAGGTAAAGTCATAGCAGGAGCCACCGTAATGGAATCTCCCGTATGTATTCCCATTGGATCAAAGTTTTCAATTGAGCAAATGATGATAACATTACCTAAATTATCTCGAAGTAATTCTAGTTCATATTCTTTCCAACCCATGATGGATTGTTCAACCAACACTTCATGAACTGGTGACGCATGTAAACCTTTGTTTAAGGCAGCATCAAAATCTTTTGGTTCATTGACAAAGCCTCCTCCTGTTCCACCTAAAGTAAAAGAAGGACGAATTACCAATGGGAATCCAGTTTCTTGAGCAATTTCTTTCCCCTCCAAAAAGGATTT
>JBEBDG010000137.1:0-6512 GCA_041157165.1 Bacteroidota bacterium | reverse complement strand
ATCATGTATTGCAACAATGGCTTCGTTTTCATGGATTGCCTGTATTCCGTGAAAAGAGGAATGGAATCTGGTTTCTCCTCCAGTGATGATCTCGTGTTCAGGTACATCCGGATATTTAGCACATAACTCAATCCAAAAAGAAATTTGATTCTTTGGAAGCACAACAAAAACTAAAATTTCAGGAATTGCTTCTTTGAATCGAGTAATTGTATGTAGTAAAATAGGTTTATTTTGAAGCATTAAAAATTGCTTGGGTATTTCTGTGCCCATTCTACTTCCTGAACCTCCAGCAACAATTATGACAATTTTCTTCAAAATAAACCTTAAATACTTTTAAATAATCAACATTACATCACCATAACTAAAGAAACGATATTTTTCTTTAATCGCTTGTTTATAGGCTTCTTGAATTAATTCATAACCTCCAAAGGCTGATGCCATCATTAATAAAATGGATTCAGGTAAATGAAAGTTTGTTAATAATGCAGTTGAAATCTTAAAATCGTAAGGAGGAAAGATAAACTTATCTGTCCAACTATCAATTGGTTTCAGATGTCCACTTGCCGAAACGGATGATTCCAAAGCTTTCAAAACAGTTGTACCAACTGCTAAAACCTGTTTTTTGTTATTAATCGCCTCATTAACTATTTCGCAGGTATCAGGATTAATCAAAAATTGTTCTGAATCTGTTTTATGTTTAGTCAAATCTTCTACATCAACTTGTCTGAAAGTACCGAGTCCTACATGTAGCGTGATTGGAGTAAAGGTGGCACCATTTAATTCCATTCTTTTCATAACTATTTTTGAAAAGTGAAGACCCGCTGTTGGAGCAGCAACTGCTCCTATATGTTCTGCAAAAATGGTTTGAAAACGTTCTCTATCATCATCGTTTGCTTCTCTTTTAGAACGAATTTCATCAGGAAGTGGAGTTTCACCTAATTCATGAATAGCACTCATCAATGCCTCATGGTCGCCATCATATAAAAAACGAATGGTTCTTCCTCTTGAAGTCGTATTATCAATTACCTCTGCAACTAAATCAGAATCTCCAAAATATAATTTATTTCCAACGCGAATTTTTCTTGCAGGATCTACCAAGACATCCCACAAACGATGTTCTCTGTTGAGTTCTCTTAACAAAAAAACTTCGATTTTAGCACCTGTTTTCTCTTTATTTCCATAAAGTCTAGCAGGAAAAACCTTGGTGTTATTGGTAACTAATACATCGCCTTCGCCAAAATAGTCTACGATATCAGTGAATTTTTTGTGTTCTATAGTATTAGTTTTTCTATTTACAACCATCATTCGCGCGTCTTCTCGATTTTCAGCTGGATGTAAGGCAATTAAACTTTGGGGTAAATCAAATCTGAATTCAGATAATTTCATATTTGGAAGGATTATAATACCAAACGGTATTCTTTGAAATTTTATATAATCTACAAATATACACTTTTGATGGGGGCCTTGTCAAGCTATTTTTTTTCAAAGTAAAATATATGATATTTGGGGCATGGAAAAGGACAAAATAATTGTTTTTTGGTTTAGAAGAGATTTACGATTGGAAGATAATCACGCTTTATATCAGGCGTCTTTACACGGTTTACCAATTCTTCCAATTTTTATATTTGATCCATTAATCTTAAACAGGTTGCCATCTCGAAAAGATGCAAGAGTAGAATTTATTTACAATGCTCTTCAACATCTTGATAATTTATTAGGAAAAAAAGATAGTGCTATTCAAATTTTTCATCAAAAGCCTATAGAGGCTTTTGAATTGTTGTTTCAAAAATATGATGTTCAATCAATTTATTGTAACCATGATTATGAGAAATATGCGATAGAAAGAGATAATTCTGTTCGTGAATTTGCTGAAACGAATCATGTAGGTTTTTTTTCATATAAAGATCAGGTTATCTTTGAAAAAGAGGAGGTTTTATCTGGACAAAATACACCATATACCGTTTTTACACCTTATTCGAGAAAATGGAAATCTACCTTAGATCTACAACCTATTCAAATTTATCCATCCGAAAAAAGTGCCTCTTTTTTTAAATGCTCTTTTGATTTTCCAACTTTGCAATCGATTGGATTTGAACCATCTGGCATTCCTTTTCCCAAAAAAGAAATGGCTGTTGACTTGGTTAAAAATTACGGGCCTAATCGAGATTTTCCAGCGCTCAGTGCAACCAGCCGGTTATCAGTTCATTTACGTTTTGGGACGGTTTCAATTCGTAAATTAGTGGAGTTCGCTCGTAACTATTCAGAAATTTATTTAAATGAATTGATATGGAGAGATTTTTATTTTTCCATTTTACATCACTTCCCATATATTTCCGAGGGGAAATCTTTTAGAAAATCATATGATTTGATTGAATGGAGAAATGAACCAAATGAATTTGAAGCTTGGAAAAATGGACAAACGGGTTATCCAATTGTAGATGCTGGAATGCGTGAATTAAATGCCACAGGATTCATGCACAATCGAGTTCGAATGATTGTTGCTAGCTTTTTAGTAAAACACTTGTTAATTGATTGGAGATGGGGTGAAGCTTATTTTGCAGAAAAATTATTGGATTTTGATTTTTCGGCCAACAATGGTGGATGGCAATGGGCCTCTGGTTCAGGTTGTGATGCAGCACCTTATTTTAGAGTATTCAATCCGGCTCTTCAAACACAAAAATTTGATGCTAAATTGGCATATGTTAGAAAATGGGTGCCTGAATTTCAAGAATTAAATTATCCTAAACCAATTGTAAATCATGAATTTGCTCGTAAAAGAGTATTGGAAGTTTACAAAAAAGCATTAGAAAAGAATCAATAAATTTTTTTAGAATCTATATGATAGTCCACTAAATCAATACTTAATTGTCCAAATTTTAAACCAACTTCAATTTTGTAAGGTATTTGATAAGCATCATCTGTAATCCAAATTCGGATGGCATCCTTGTCTTCAAAAAGATTGTTTTTTGGCAGTACCATGGAAGCTCTTATACAATTTTTTTTGCCTAAATCATTTTCAATAGAATCATTTCCTTTAACAATTACCCATAAATCAAAAAGTTGATTGTCCATTAGAATCTTAGAAGTGAATTTTTGTCCTGATTTAGCTTTGTTAATGGCTTGGTCTCTAAGAAAAAAATATCCTCCAATTAAGTCTTTTGTTTGTTGTGTAATTTCAAAAATTTTGTCAGTGGGATTGTTTTGTGGTGAAATGATTCTAGCCTTTTCTTTTTCATGATAAAAATGAACAATTTCTTGTTTTTTGTAACGCAATTCTCTTTTTCTGAATTCTGTTTTAACAGGTAATAATTGATCGTTTGTTAAGTAAGCTGACCAATAGTCCTCTACAGGAGTTAATAAATTAAAAATACCCACAGTTTTTCCGGAAACCTCTATTTTGTGCGTTTTCTTACCAGCGATATATTCAGATTGTTTGGAAGTTGTGATACTTGCCTCTGCTGCATGTATAAAACCAATGTGAATTTTATAGGTTAGTTTTTCCCCTGGAAAAAGATTATTTTCCTTTTGAGCCTTTACAATATAGCTTAAAATTAAAAAATGAAATAAAATAAATTGTAATCTTTTCAAATGTGAAAAATTTTGTCAGCTAAATTATCAATTAAACTTATTTTATTATCAGTTTATTGTTTAAAAATTTAATTTCAATTGCCTATTTTTGTCTTACTCAAAAGAGGTATCTAAAATTATGGCAAAACAGACAGCAGAGCAATCATCTATTGCTTCCGAAAAATTAAAGGCGTTACAAACTACTTTAGAAAAATTAGATAAGGCATACGGGAAAGGTACCGTCATGCGATTATCCGATAGTAAAGTAATGGATGTTCCGGTTATTTCAACTGGTTCTTTAGGTTTAGACTTAGCATTAGGGGTAGGTGGTGTACCTCGTGGAAGAATTGTAGAGATTTATGGTCCTGAATCATCTGGTAAAACAACCTTAACAATGCATTGTATTGCTGAAGCTCAAAAAAATGGAGGGCTAGCGGCATTTGTAGATGCTGAACATGCATTTGATAAGGCTTATGCAGAGAAATTAGGGATTGATACGCAGAATTTATTGATTTCTCAACCTGATAATGGAGAGCAGGCCTTAGAGATTGCTGAACATTTAATTTCATCTGGTGCAATTGACATTATTGTTATTGATTCTGTAGCAGCTTTGGTTCCTAAAGCAGAAATTGAAGGTGAAATGGGGGATTCAAAAATGGGTTTACAAGCTCGTTTGATGTCTCAGGCCTTAAGAAAATTAACCGGTACGATTAATAAAACAGGTTGTTGCTGTATTTTCATTAACCAATTGAGAGATAAAATTGGTGTTATGTTTGGAAGTCCTGAAACAACTACTGGAGGTAATGCACTTAAATTTTATGCTTCGGTTCGTTTAGATATTCGTAGAGCTGGACAGATTAAAGAGAGTGCAGATTCTATTACAGGTAATCGCACCCGAGTAAAGGTTGTAAAAAATAAATTAGCACCTCCATTCAAGGTCGTAGAATTTGATATCATGTATGGAGAAGGCATTTCTAAGGCGGGAGAAATTTTGGATTTAGGAGTTGATTTAGGAATTATTGATAAATCAGGTTCTTGGTTTTCCTATGCAGGCAACAGACTTGGCCAAGGTAGAGATGCTGTAAAAGATCTAATCAAGGATAATCCAGAGTTGATGGAAGAATTAGAAGTAAAAATAAAAGAAAAAGTTAAAGGGGATGAATCTTTATTGTTAGATAAAGAATCTTCAGTGGAGTAATTGTTAACTTCTTAATAACAAAAAAGGCCTATTCACTGAATAGGCCTTTTTTGTTAAATAGCAACGGATCTATTAAATTTTCCAAATAGCTTTCTGACCGTTTTTTCAATAGCTTTATCTGTTTCCATAGCTTCAGATACCGCTTGAACCGCATGAATAACTGTTGAATGGTCTCTACCTCCAAAATGATAACCTATTGATTTTAAAGGTAAGTTGGTTAATTCCTTCATTAAAAACATTGCAACTTGACGTGGAAATACGTTTTCTTTTTTTCTGCATTTCCCCTTTAATGTTTCAATGTCTACATCGAAATAATGCGTAACTGCTTCTAATATGTTTTCAACACTTAATTCTTTTTCTTGTTCATTTACAATACTCTTTAGCGTCTGTTTTGCTAATTCTAAATCTATATCTTTTCTTGTTAAAGATGCCTGAGCCATTAAAGAAATGATGACACCTTCTAACTCCCTAACATTTGTTTGGATTGAATGTGCAAGATATTCTAAAACATCTAGATTTATTTGAATACCATCATCCTGCAATTTTTTTTGGATGATTGCAATTCTAGTTTCGTAATCTGGTTGTTGTAAATCAGCAGTTAAACCCCATTTGAAACGGCTCAATAACCGATCTTCCATTCCTGCCAAATCTCTAGGCGCTCTGTCTGAAGATAAAATTATTTGCTTTCCTGATTGATGTAAATGATTGAAAATGTTAAAGAAAGTTTCTTGGGTTTTTTCTTTTCCTGATAAAAATTGAACATCGTCAATGATTAAAACATCAACCTGAAGATAAAAATTTGTGAATGCTTCAATTGAATTGTTACGAATAGCATTTACAAATTGATTTGTAAATTTTTCAGTAGAAACATAAAGAACAAACTTATTGGGATATTCATCTTTTATTTGATTACCAATTGCTTGAATGAGGTGTGTTTTACCTAAACCAACCCCACCATAAATCATTAAAGGATTGAAAGAAGTAAGTCCTGGTTTATTAGCAACTGCCAATCCGGCTGCTCGTCCTAATCGATTGCAATCACCTTCTATGAATTTATCAAAAGTATATTTAGAATTTAGATAGGAATCTAATTCTAAAATATCGAATGTAGAGGATTGAAATGGATTTTTAGCAAAAATTTCCGATTTGTCCTTGGAAATATTTGGCTGAGATGAATTATTTTGATTAGGAATGTTAAAGGATAAAGGTGGATTTTTTTTATCTCCCTTGTCAATTACGATAGAATATTCCAATAATCCATGTTTGCCTATGGCATAATCAATTGCCTTTCTTAATACAGTTACATAATGATCTTCCAACCATTCGTAAAAAAATTGTGAAGGAACTTGGATTGTCAATGTATCATTCGCAAATCGTAAAGGAACGATGGGAGCAAACCAAGTAGAATAACTATTTTCATTAAGTTCATTCTTGATGATACTTAAACAATCATTCCAAATTTTTTCTACTTCAATCTGCATTTAAAATTTTAAGACAATATTTTTTAATCAAAATGATTTGCACCATTTTGGAACATTTTTTAATATAAATAATAGGGGTAGGCGGTCAAGAAAAATTTTGATTATTTTTCTTGGTGGGGAGACAAAAATAGTAAAATTCAAGGGTCTTGCAAATTTCTTTTCAATATTTATTTTACTTTTTTTATAAAAAAAAATACTAGAAAATTTGGAACTAAAAAATGTTCAATTAAAGTATATGATTTTAGCAATTTGGCTTTGAAAAGTAT
>JBEBDG010000136.1:0-6545 GCA_041157165.1 Bacteroidota bacterium | reverse complement strand
ATAAACCAAATTCATTTGGGTTAAAATATTTTACAGGAGAAGTATAGGCATGTCCATCGGCATCATAATTGCCACGGTATGGCTTAAAATTAGCATTGTGGTCACCACAGGTAGCACATGTATAAGGCCCCCCCCAAGGATACTTTGAACCTTCTTTGCCTCCTCTAGCAGCCCATTCCCATTCAGATTCAGAAGGCAATTCAAAACGAGGTACCGCAAATAATCCTTCTTTTTTACGATAATCATTCAACATGTTTGAACGCCACAAACAAAAGTATTTTGCAGCTGTCCAACTTACCCCTACAACAGGATACATGTCATATGCAGGGCTTGCATAATAATATTCCAACATAGGATCACCATTTGAATACGTAAAATCCTTTTTCCAAACTGTGGTATCTGGATAATATTCTGACATGATTTTTTCCTCTCCTAAAACTTGTAGAGAATCCTTTAATAAAGAATTAGTGAATTGACGATACTCGTGATTTGTAATTTCAGTATCGTCCATGAAAAAGGCTGAAACAGTTACACGCTTGTTAAAGTTAACAGCCGAATGTGAAACATCTTCGTCAGCTTGGCCCATCAAATAAGAACCTGAATTTACAAGTACCATCCCATAGGGAGTTGGTTGACTCCAACCTTTTCTTTCAGTAGCTACAATTTCCCCATTTTCAATACCTGGGCCATCTTTTCCATTTTTCTTGAAATTCAGTAATCCGCCCGATTTAGACTTTTTACCTTTGCTACTACTCAATGTTTTGGTATCATCAGCACTTTTTTTCTTACCAAATAATTGAGCAAATGACTCATTGGAAGATGAAAGTACTAACAAACACATAAGCACTTTCAGAAAACTCCCTTTAAACAAGTTCAATTTCATATATTATTTTCAAAAATCTTAACCTTAACGAATTAAATTGCAAAAAATTGCTACTTATCACTTAAAATCTTTCATCATTTGCAAATTCCTCAAATTTAAGAGGAAATTCCTAATTTTTACGATTATTTGCTATTTTTTTATCCGTTTTAATTTATTTTAAATCGGGGTGTATTTATCGGTAACGCAATATTCTTTCTCAATTTAAAATTCGGCAAATTAAAGCGAACAAAAAATTCATGACTTATAGGTGCTTTGATGGATTGATTAGAAATAGTCCGATCCAATGCATAAGCAAAATCAATTTGTTTTTTCCAAATACTAAATCCAAACATGCCAGATAAGGCATCATCTGTTCGATAATTTCCTCCAAGCCAAAATAATTTTGCAAAATGAATTCTCATTCCCAAATCACCAACATATTGACCCTGATAGGATCTTACTTGTGTAAAAGGATTAAAAACTATTTGTTCTGATATTTCAAAATTTGCACTTCCAATTACAGTTAACATAGGCAACAAACTAGATTGCCCAGCAGAAGAGGAAAATGCAAAGGATGGGGAATTTAAATGATCCAGATAGGCACCAACACTCCAACGATCTCTAGAATATAATAACCCCAAACCAAGATCAAAACTAGATTTAGCTATTGATTTTCCAGTAAATTCATTGACTAATGGGTCATTGGGATCCCTTAATCTAAATACTCTACCATCAAAAGATTTTGTACTGATTCCTATTTGAGCACCTGCTGAAAGAACACCATCGCCTATTGCATAATGATAGGCAAATTGACTTCGCATGAATTGCAATCCTACGCCCGAAGGGGTAAGATCATTCATATATTGGAGTCCTCCACCAAGATGTAAATCATCTACACCCAAAGATATTGTTGCAATTTGGGTTCCTAAATTACCTGATCCATCATAAGAGCTCTGGTACTGTGTCCATTGATTACGGTAATGTAATTGAACAAAACTTTCTCCATTTAAACCAACGGTTGCAGGATTTGAATAAGATGAATTGAAATTATAAAATGTAATACCAGGGTTTTGCTGCGCCTGAATAGAAAAAAACAAAAACATTTGACTCAGTAAAAAACTGATGCTCAAAAAGCTAAAATTTGTTTTTTTACAAAGCATTAATAAAATATAAATTAAGCATTCGCTAATTTAATATATTGCTCTAAAGCTCCAGTCATAGATGGCGCATTTGGTTTGGGTGCCTCAATGTCTACAATCAAATTAGCATCCCTAACTGCTTGTGCAGTGGTCGGACCAAAAACAGCTATTCTTGTATTATTTTGCTTAAAGTCTGGGAAATTTTCAAATAAAGATGTGATTCCAGATGGACTAAAAAATGCCAATATATCATAAAAAACGTTTTCTAAATCAGATAAATCTGCTGATACCGTTTCATACATTACCGCCTCAGTTAGCTGATAATCATTTGTCCCCATGTAATCTGGTAAATCTTTTTGACGCTTATTGGAACACGGAAACAAAAACTTTTCAGTTTTATGTTTTTTGATAACTTCTAATAAATCCAATGAGGTTCTAACCCCAACGAATAATTTTCTTTTACGAATTTGAACATATTTGGCTAAATAATTGGCCGTTTGCTCGGTAATACAGAAATACTTCATGTCTGCAGGCATCTCAATCTTAGCTTCTTTACACATTCTAAAAAAGTGATCAATTGCATGTCTACTCGTAAAAATAACCGCTGTATGTTCTGAAATATTAATTTTTTGCTTTCTGAAATCTTTGAAAGAAATACCTTTAACCTCAATAAATGGTCTAAAATCTACTTTCACTCCATATTTTTTTTCAATTTCAAGATATGGGGATAGCGATTCAGCCGGAAAGGACTGAGTAACCAAAATACTGCTTACTTTTTTCAATCTTGCTTCAGCTATAGTTGCTTCGTTTGGCAATACACTCATAAATAGAAATAATTCAGGTTGTAATGGGTGTCATCTATTAAAATGACTGCAAATATAACAGATTTTTTTGGATTTTTCTATCCTAATCTAAATGTAATTTGGGAAAATTAGTTGTCGTATTCCAAAAATAACCACTTGGCCTTCCATAAAAAGCAAATACGCCAAAAGGGTTAAATTATTAATATGAAAGGTCTTTTTAAATAAAAAGAAAAAATAAATCATTCGTAGCGTAAAATATATATTTACAACAATGGAGATCAATTCAATATCAGGATGTAGACTTGGACCTCCAATTAAATACATAAAAAATAAGACAAAAAACAAAAGGCTAAAAAACTGAATATTGGTTTGAATGGATTTTATAAAATGGGGGGTGGCCAGAATCTCAATTTTAAATAAATTTGTAAAAACCACATACACAAAATAGCGTCCAATAAATAATATAAATGCAAGACTTGATTTTGATAAAATAAACCAAACCGCTTCTGTCCAAATCACATCTTCTCCCCCAAGTTTTAATATTTCACTTTCGGTAGGATCTATAAAAGAATGATAAAAGGCCACATAACCCGTTAGTAAACTCAAACAAACAAGCATCACCATGTTGGGGAAAGAAAAAATTGTTTTAACAACCGCATCTTCTTTATAGGTAAAACTTAGCCAATCTCTTATTCGAAAGAAAAAATTAAAATTTCTAGGGAAATACCGGTAAATCAAAGCATATAGGAAAACAACTAGAAGGGTTCCTATGAAAAAGAAATTATCAAGAACAGAGGAAGGTCGACTAATTACAGATAAAAATCCATTTTGATCTACTTGGTTTACTTGACTTGCTACCACTTGTGAAACATGATCGGGTAATCCTTTCAATTGTTTACTGTATAGGGTAAAAACAATAAATTTATCGATTGGATGTTGTAGCAAGAGGCTATCTAAATTCACCAAATACAAATTACTGCTTTGATAATTTTTTTGATAGACGCCGTTGATAAATAAATGTAAATCATATTTAGGTTCTAATTTCAGATAAATTCCATATTTTTTTTGTCCTTCAAAAATCAGTGATTTCGACTGATAGGAAAAATGTTTTGATGGAACATAAGGTAGATACGTTTTCCATTTAGCCGAATAAACGTACCATTTTTTACTAATATCACCTTGATTGATGTAATGATTTTCAGCCTGAAGGGCTGAAATACTTGAACCTAAACTAAATAAAAAAAGAAAACCGCAACAGAAACATCTAATGATAGATATAAACTGTGCGGATTTCTTACTAGAAGGAAACATCCTTATTTTATTTTGCAGCAAGCGCTTTCAGCATAGTCTCTCCAATATCTGCAGGAGAATAAACTACATGAATTCCACATTCTTGCATAATCTTCATTTTTGCCTCTGCAGTATCATCTGCACCACCAATAATAGCACCTGCATGTCCCATACGGCGTCCTTTAGGAGCTGTTTGTCCTGCAATAAACCCAACAACAGGTTTTCTATTTCCATCGGCCTTGATCCAACGAGCTGCCTCTGCCTCCATGCCTCCACCGATCTCACCAATCATCACAATGCCTTCCGTTTCAGGATCGTTCATTAATAATTCAACTGCTTCTTTGGTTGTTGTCCCAATGATTGGGTCACCACCAATACCAATGGCAGTAGTCTGTCCTAAACCAGCTTTTGTGAGCTGATCCACCGCCTCATAAGTCAAAGTACCTGATTTAGAAACGATACCAACTTTACCTTTTGAGAAAATAAAGCCAGGCATGATACCTACTTTACACTCATCAGCAGTCATTACACCCGGACAATTTGGACCGATCAAACGGCATTCCTTGTTCTTGATGTATTCTTTTGCCACAATCATATCCTTTGTTGGGATTCCTTCTGTGATACAAATTATTACTTTAATTCCTGCATCGGCTGCTTCCATAATGGCATCTGCAGCAAAAGCGGGTGGAACAAAAATAATCGATGTATCAGCTCCTGTCGATTGAACTGCCTCTACAACTGTGTTAAAAATTGGACGATCTAAGTGCTTTGCACCGCCTTTACCTGGAGTAACTCCACCAACTACATTGGTACCATAAGCAATCATCTGCTCTGCATGGAATGTACCTTCCGTTCCGGTAAATCCCTGAACGATGATTTTTGAATTTTTGTTTACTAAAACGCTCATTTTCTAGATTTGAATTAACTAGGCGAAAAAATTTCCTCAAAGGTACAAATAAATGATAAATTTTATCACTTACTTGAACATCAAAATCAAATAAAAAATCTTCCAAAGAAATTTGATAACTTTGAAGGCAATTTTATTTACATGTTAAAGCAGCTTTTCATCCAAAATTACTCTCTGATTGAATCCTTGGATATCTCCTTCGACCAAGGATTGACTGCTATAACAGGAGAAACAGGAGCTGGTAAATCAATCATATTAGGTGCTGTTTCTCTGCTTTTAGGTCAAAGGGCAGATGTTAAATCGCTATTTGATTCAGATAAAAAATGTATCATTGAAGGAACATTTGAGGTTTCTAATCACAAAAACCTGCCTGAAATTTTCGAAAAATTAGCATTGGACTTTGAAAAGACTTGCACCATTCGAAGAGAAATCAATCCTGCTGGCAAATCGAGAAGTTTTATAAATGACACTCCTGCCAACCTGGATGCCCTAAAAGAAATTGGTTTAGAATTAGTAGATATTCATTCGCAGCAAGATACTTGGTGGATGTCGCAACCTGAATTTTTAATTAACCTCATTGATTCTTATGCAGGCAATTGGGACTTAATTGAAGAATACAGAAAGTATTTTTATAATTATCAGGATAAAAAATCAACTTTTGATTCACTCAAACAGGCCATTGAAACTGGAAATCAAAATTTAGATTTTATTCAGTTTCAATTATATGAATTACAAGCTGCCCAATTAAAATCGGAGGAATTAGCAGATTTGGAACAGTTGGCACAGAAACTGTCAAATGCAGAACACATTCACGAAAAATTAGTTGCTCTTGCCAATTATATAAGTGCATCAGAAGATTCAGGACTCCATCAAATCAAAAATGCGCTGGGGCAAGCCCAGTCAATTGCTAAATGGTCTGGTCATTACCAGGCTTGGAAAGATCGAATTGAAAGTATTTGGATTGAATTAAAAGATTTAGGATTAGAGATTGAAAATGAAGCTGAGAGTTTTCAATCTGACCCCATTTTACTAGAGAATACCCAAAACAGAATTGACTTATTGCATCGATTGCTGAAAAAGCACCGAAAAGATTCAGTAGAAGAATTGATGGTTTTACAAACAGAATTTGAAGAGCAGGTTCGACTTTTCAGTATTTCGGATCAGGAATTAAGTCAAGCATCCAAGGAAGTAGAGATTGCCCTCAAAAACCTTAAAGAAAGTGCTCAAATAGTAAGGGATAGTAGACAAGATTGCTTCAAAGCAATTAACGATGAATTAACAGCTACCTTGCAATTGATGGGAATGGAAAATGTTAGATTCCAATGGGAAATTGAAGACAAAAGTTTTGGTGAAAATGGAAAAGATAAAATTCAATTATTATTTTCAGCCAACAAAGGCACCAGCTTAAAACCTTTCAAGCAAATTGCCTCAGGCGGTGAATTAAGCCGACTTATGTTAGCCATAAAATCCTTGCTTGCCAATAAAAAGAATATGCCAACTTTGATTTTAGATGAAATCGATGCAGGGGTTTCAGGTGATATTGC
>JBEBDG010000135.1:0-6553 GCA_041157165.1 Bacteroidota bacterium | reverse complement strand
AAGAAGTACCCCAAACTAATTCTTGTTGGTTTTCTTTATTTAAGAATTTTACATCAAAGGCTTTTGCAAAATTTTGACCAAGAAAGTGGGATGTACCTGCTTGTAGTGCTTTTCCATCTTGCATCATGGCTTCTATACAATAAGTATCTTCAGCTCCTGCAAATCGTTCATTTGCTGTTTTTCTACCTTTGATTACAGGTACAGCCATGAAATTTTCAGCAAAATTTGCATAAACTTCTAGCATTTGTTCTGTTTCCTCAATAGCTTCTTGTTTGCTTGCATGTGCGGTATGTCCTTCTTGCCAAAGGAATTCAGCAGTTCGTAAAAATAAACGAGTTCTCATTTCCCAACGGACTACATTTGCCCATTGGTTGATCAATAAGGGTAAATCTCTGTAGGATTGAATCCAGTTTTTATAGGTGGACCAAATGACCGTTTCAGAAGTTGGTCGAACGATTAATTCTTCCTCTAATTTAGCATCAGGGTCAACAATGACTCCTCCACCATTTGGGTCATTTTTTAAACGGTAATGTGTAACAACTGCACATTCTTTAGCAAATCCTTCAACATGAGATGCTTCCTTTGATAGGTACGATTTTGGAATGAATAACGGAAAATAAGCATTTGTATGTCCTGTTTCTTTGAACATATCATCTAAAGCCCTTTGCATTTTTTCCCAGATAGAAAAACCATAGGGTTTAATGACCATACATCCTCTAATAGCAGAATTTTCTGCTAAATCTGCTCTTTTAACCAATTCATTATACCATTCAGAATAATTTTCTGCTCTTGACGGAAGGGATTTACTCATATTTTTGTTATTAGACGAACTAAAATTGATTTTTATTCGTTATAATTATGTAGTTTTAAAAATATAATTTGCTGCAAAGATATAATTTATACCCTATTTATTTAACTAAAATCTTTCCACTATGAAAAATTATCACATATATTTTTTCGGGATATTATTCTTAGTTTCAATTCAATCTTGCGTTTCTGTTCCTTCAGGTTCTGATGTAGCTACTAATCAAAAAGCCTATGTACAAGATGATTTGTATGATACTCAAGTGGTTTTTTCAAGGAAGAAGGAAAATAAAAAAGACTTTTACAATTCCCCAAATGATTTTGATGAAATTGTCATTGAAGAGGAAGAGGGTTTGGCTAACGCAACAAGACAGCAATATTTTTTGAATTCTAGAAGTGTATATTCAAATTATGACCAAGGGTATTCGGATGGCTTTCGCAACGGCGTATTTACAAGTACACCTTGGAATAATTGGTATAGTAATCCTTATTTAAATTTTGGATATTCACCCTTTCGGTCAGGGTTAAGTATTTCTTGGGGATTGGGTAATTTGTATAATCCTTGGAATAATTTTTACCCTTATTCTGCTTTTGGAATGGGTTATGGGCTATCATCAATTGGATGGTATGATCCATTTTTTGATCCTTTCTACAGGTATGCAATTCCATCCTATGCGTACTTTCCAGGGTATTATGGTCAAGTATACAATCCATACAATTATTATTCTTATTTAAATAGTTCAAGTGGTTATGTTTATCAAGGTAACAATAATGCAAGTATAGAACAACCACAACGAAGAGTAGTTAGAGGACCAAGGGAAGAAACCAGTGGAGGCAATCGCTATAATGAAAATTATGCGGGTGGAGGTAGAAATGCTGTTAATCAATATAACGGTAATTTTAAGAATCAAGGGCAACAGCAAACCCAAAATATTCAAGAACAAAGAAATGTTGCTCAAGAATATCAGCGCGTGCAGCCAAGAAGAAATTCATCCATTGAATACAGTCGACCAAGCAATAATGATTACCAAAATTCTAATAGGGATCAATTTTTTCAGCAAAATAGGACAACTAATTTTGGTAATTCTAGTTCTGGTTCTAATTTTTCAGGTGGTGGCTCTTTTCAGGGAGGTGGAAGTAGAGGACCTCGTTAATCATTTTTCATCATGAACTATATTAAATTAATAGGTTTGACCTTTGGTCTAGCAGTGACCTTTATGGTGGAAGCACAGGTATTGTCTTATCCGTTTATTGGTAAAAGTTTTTCTAATGTAACGGCCACGGGCACTGCAAGAATGCAAGGATTAGGTGGACATCATAATGCAATAGGAGCGGATATTACCTCGATTTCAGGAAATTCAGCAGGTTTAGGATTTTATAATAGATCTGAAATTAATCTTACGGGTAATTTCGGGATTACCCGAATTGGTTCAAATTATATTTCAAGCGAAACCTCTCGGACAGACAATCAAGGTGGGCTCTCAGGATTTGGAATTGTTTTGGCTGGAGATAATTGGCAGAATTCAGATTGGAAAGGTAATTTTGGCTTTTCATATGCCAAACAACTAGAGTTTAATCAATCTTTTTCTGTAATAGGCTTAAATAATGTAAGTTCTTTATTGGATAAGTACATCCAAACTGTAAATAAAAACGGAGAAACAGGAGCTAGTCTTGATAATCAATTTGACAGCAACTCAAACACTGGATTAACCCCAGAATCACTTGCCTACCAATCCTTTTTGATTAATCCAGATAATAAAACAGGCGGCGCACCTTTTTCCAGATTTGAACCAAATTTGCCCACACAACAAGTAGGTTATGCTTCCTCTGAGGGATTTCAATCTCAGTGGGATATAAGTTATGGCTTATCTTATCGTCAGAAATTTTACATTGGAGCAGGAGTTCATTTTACAAAAATTCAATCTACTTTGATAAATTCATGGGATGAGACATTTGTGGGTGCAAAGTATGTAAGTGGTTTTGCCTATGAAGAAAAATTAATGACAAATGGTACGGGTTACTCGGTGAGCTTGGGAATGATATATAAGGTTAATAATCATTTGAGAGCAGGTTTTAATTTTCAATCACCTACCTTTTACAACCAGGTTAATGAACAGTTAACTGGAGGAATGAGTCCTCGTGCAATCTCTATTCCAAGTTATGATGTTAATGGCAAGCCGATTTCTATTTTTAACGTTGGAAATGTTTATTTAGCAACAAATGAATTTACGTATCAATTAACTACACCAATGAAAATAGGTGGAGGTTTGGCATATTTTTTTGATAAAAAGGGATTTGTTACAATGGATATTGAAATGGTGGATTATTCAAGTATCAGTGTAAAGAGCGCTGAATTGGGATTTTCTGCTAATCAAAATTTCATGAATAAATATAATTCTATTGCTCAGAAGTATTTTCAATCAGATTTGAATATTAAAATTGGAGGGGAGTTAAGATTGGATTCCAAATTTAGTTTACGCGCTGGTATAGCACAATTTGGTGGAGGTTATCAAAAAAATTACGATCCAATTGACAGGACAATCAGGCAATTTTCAGGTGGCTTAGGTTATAAATCCGAAGGATTTTATTTAGACCTTGCAGTTTTGCATCGAACACAAAATGATGCATTTACGCCATATACTTTGGATAATGCATCTAAATATGCATCTTCTAACTTATCAATAACAAGTACTAGTATAATTCTGACTGGGGGATTTTATTTTTGAATCTAATATTTTAAGGACCTAAGAATCTAAGTAAGTGAAGAATTTATGAATTCTAGTTTAAAAAATTCTTAGGTTCTTGAAATTATGAATAGGCCTCAATAAGCCAGAGTAATTGATTCACAGAAATTTCTCCATCTACTTGAATGTCTGCTAATTTATAATATTGCAAACGATCTTCGTATAGCTTTTTAATATTTGCAATTATGGTATCCTCGGATTCGGCAGCAATGTTCAACAAGGGTCTGTTGTTTGTTTGAGCCTTGTAAATTCTCTTAGCCAAATCATCAATATCAACATTTAAGAAAATCGAAATTCCATTTTCTTTGATGTAATCCATGTTTTGATGGAAACATGGTACTCCACCCCCAGTTGCAATCACGGTTGATTGGTTTGGCTGAATGGTATGTAGAATTTTTTTCTCTAATTCTCTAAAATAATCTTCACCCTTGCTAGAGAAAATTTCATTAATTGATTTTTGTTCTCTGGTTTCTATTAGTTTATCCATATCGGTAAATGAATAACCTAAATTCTTTGCTAATTCTTTCCCCAGGGTACTTTTACCAGAAGAGGGCATTCCCACTAAAAAAATATTTTTCATTCTTGCACTTTTGTTAAACTATTTACTATTTCTTCCGAAGAAGGTAAATGATAAGCCGACCATTTCCCTTTAACGGTTCCATTGCTAAGTAGCCATAAACCTGGGTTTGATCGAATAATGGTTTTTAAAATTTTTGTATCGGCACTTAATACAGGAAAACTTAGTTGATATTGATGACGTAAATTATTATTTTCCTCAGCGCTAGCTGCACTTAATAACCATGTAGGAATATTCTTTTGTTCCAATTCTTTGGCTAAAGTTCCAATTTTTTCAAAAGCGGAAGCTTTTGTATGATTAACATTTGGTAAAATAATCATCAAACGATTCCCTTTGAAACTTTCAGAAGTATAGTCGATGGTGTCGTTATCTATCCAAATTTTATAATCTGTAATAAGTGGGCGTGCTTCTTTTTCATTAATAGCCTCCATGGAAACAAATTCTGCACTTGTATCATTAGGCATTTCTGAAAGTTTGACTAAATCGCCTTTTATTTTGTAGGTGTATTCAAATTTCAGAGCTTCTCTTTGGGCCATATTTTTGGGTATGTTCTGACCAATAGCATAAGGCAAACTATCCCAAATGGGCAAATAAAAATAGGAATATAGTCCAAAACCAATACTAAAAATGGCACTAATGAAAACGATTAAAAAGGATTTATTTTCTTTTGAGGAGTCTGAAGTAATCAGTAAAAAAACGATCAGTACCAATAAAAAGATGTCTTTTGAAAAGGAGGTCCATGGAGTTAATTTAATGGCTTCTCCAAAACAGCCGCAATCTGTAACCTTATTAAAATATGCTGAATAAAAGGTTAGAAAACTAAAAAATAAGATCAATCCAAGTAAAACCCAAAGAATTTTTCGGGTTCGATATTGAACCAATAAGGCTATACCAAGAATTACTTCTAAACTGCTTAGACCAATGGAAAAAAGAAGTGAAAAAGGAATAAGGCTTTTCCAAAACCCGGCCATCCATTCAAAATCTTGGGAGAAGACATCAAAATATTCTTCTAATTTAATTTCGGTACCTATTGGGTCGTTTAATTTGATGAAACCCGAAAAAAGAAATATAGCAATAACCAAGAAACTGGCTACTTTTTGGTAGATTTTCATGCTTATTGTTGTTGATTTGATTCTTGTTGTTCTTTTAATTGAATTAGGCAAAAAACAGCATAATTCAACATGTCTTGGTAATTTGCTTCGACTCCTTCAGAAACCAGGGTAACACCTTGGTTATCTTCAATTTGTTTGGTTCTAAATATTTTCATTAAAATCAAATCAGTCATGCTTGAAATTCGCATATCTCTCCATGCTTCGCCGTAATCATGATTTTTATTTAAAAGTAAATCAAGCGTTTTATTTACTTGTAAATCATATAAGTTGGAAAGTTCTTGATTGTCGATTTCAATTTGATCTGAATCTTCTAATGTTTTTTGGATAAGCGCTATGATGCAATAATTGATGATGCCGATGAATTCGCCTTCGATGCCATCTTCTATTTTTTGGAGTCCTTTTTCTTGAATACTTCGGATTCTTTGAGCTTTGATAAATATTTGGTCTGTTAGACTTGGTAAACGTAAAATTCTCCAGGAAGTCCCGTAATCCTTATTTTTTTTATCAAATAATGCTTTGCAGTGTGCAATAACTTGGCGATATTCGATCTCTGTTTGGGAAGGCATGTTGTCCCTGTTCATAAATTAAGTTTTAGTTTACCACGCTCATGTTTTTTCGAACCACAAAAATAGTGTAATTATCCTAAATTTCCTTGTCTTGAATACTCTTTTTCCAAATTTCCAAACAATCAATTGTAAGGGGCAAGTTTTGCGTTTTGAAAAGCCCCAAATCATGGGAATTTTGAATATAACACCCGATTCTTTTTTTGAAAAAAGTCGAATTAGGCAAATAGATGAGGTGTTGAAAAAAGCAGAAGAAATGCTTCAAAATGGGGCTACGATTTTGGATATTGGAGGCCATTCTACAAGACCTGACGCTGATTTTGTTTCATTTGAAGAAGAAAGCAATCGGGTAGTTCCAATAATTGAAAGTTTACATGAAGAATTCCCAGAACTCATTTTATCCATAGATACTTATCGATTAGAAGTTGCCAAGTTAGCAATCGAAGCAGGTGCTCACTTATTCAATGACATTGGCTGTGGTAATATGGATGAGGGAATTTTAGAATGGGTGGCTAATGAAAATGTTCCTTATGTTTTGAGCCATAGCGTAGGTGTTTTTCAAGAAGTTCATCAGTTGCCTAAATATCTAAATATTATTGAAGATGTTTTTCAGGATTTATCAAAAAAGGTAAATTATTTGAGAAGTTTAGGGCATAGTAACGTAATTATCGATCCTGGATTTGGTTTTTCAAAGTCATTGGAAAATAATTATGAACTATTGGCTAACTTGGAGCAGTTAAAAACAATCGGTGC
>JBEBDG010000134.1:0-6574 GCA_041157165.1 Bacteroidota bacterium | reverse complement strand
GGGCAGCCCAATGCCGGTCTAGGATTTGAATTAGATGCAATTGCAGCAGTTATAATTGGGGGAACCAGCACAAAAGGAGGAAAAGGAAGTATGCTAGGCACATTTATAGGTGTTTTATTTATTGGAATTATAAATAATGGATTAGATTTACTCAATATTTCAGCCTATTGGCAACAAGTGGTCATGGGTGGAATTATTATCCTTGCTGTTTTTATTGAACGCATTTATAACAAAACCTCTAACTAATACCCAATGAAAAAAATTCTTAGCCTTCTTTTCATTCTTTTATTTTGCTTTGGATGTAGTAAAAAGTCCGATGATTCGGAAAAAACGATCCGTATAGGAGTCTCAATGTTAAGTCTTCAAAACGAGTTTATTTTGAAGGTTTCGAATTCATTAGAAAAATATGCCAAAAAAAATAAGGTAGAATTAATCGTTGTAGATGCCGAAAGATCAGCCATTAAACAAATTGAACAGGTTGAAAATTTCATTAATCAACAAGTAGATGCAATTATATTAAATCCATGTGAATTTGAAGCAAGTTCCCCTGCCATCCTAAAAGCAAGGGAGGCAGGAATTCCAATTATCAATGTAAATTCATCCACTAAAGAGAAACCAGATGCATGGGTAGGTTCAGATGATAAAGAATCCGCTGCTATGGCAATAGATTTTTTAGCAAAAAAAATTGGTAATACGGGAAATATCGTCATCATACAAGGTTATTTGGGACAAGCAGCACAAATTGACCGGGATAAAGGAGCACAAGATGCTCTTAAAAAATACCCAAATGTGAAAATTATCGCAACCCAAACAGCAGAATGGGACCGTGCCAAGGCAATGTCGCTGATGGAAAACTGGATTCAATTACACGGCCAAAAAATCAATGGCGTATTTGCACAAAATGATGAAATGGGACTAGGTGCTCTACAAGCATTACTAGACCGCCAATTAAAAAACAAGATTGTGGTGGTTAGTGTAGATGGAATAGATGATGCCAAAAAATCAGTAAGCGCCAAGAAACTAGATGCAACAATTATCCAAGATGCAGAATTACAAGGCAAAGGGGCTATCGAATTTGCTTTGCAATTAATTCAAAAAAAGAAACTAAAAAACAATGAATTAAAAATTCCATTTAAAGTTTTTGACAGAAAATAAATAATTATTTGAAAAATAAAATTGATTTTTTTCGATCAAAACCTTTTATAAATCTTTCTCCATGGTCAGAAAATATAATAACATGGGCTCTCGGATTTATTTTTTCAATTTTTTCAATTGCTTTAACTAACCAGAAATCAGCATATTGAATGTCTTTAATAAAATTACGATCCCCTTCATATCCCAAACCATGAAAAGTTATAAAGTGGAAAAATTGAATTTTAGGTCCCAAACTAATCTTACTGATTAATTCCTGATGAAAATTTTCAATATATTCTTTTTGGGAATTTTTCTCAGGATAGGAGTATATTTTTTTATATAATTTTTTAAGGTAATAATTTACTGGACTTGGGGGAAATAAAGGAAAAAACAAGTTACAAAGCCAAAAATTTCCAAAAACGGCATTCACTTCAATTGAATTTTCATTTAAAATATCAACCATCATTTGCTTTATGTGTTGATTATAATCTTGAAGCGGAATTGCATATAATACGCCAAAAGGTTCCTTATTTGTAAGCAAAAAAGAAACACTCTGCGGTGTATCACCAATACTTATATTAGGTACTGGTGAAAATCTTTTTTTAATTAAATAGTTTGGTAAAATACTTTCTCTGGCATATTCACAATCTTGCAAATTAGGATATCCATCCAAACAGATTAAATAAATATTCTGATGATCCGTTTTAAATCTTTGTATTAATTGGATAACAGGAGATTTTTCTTTTCTAATTTTAAAGGTATCCCAATAGTTGATTTGTTCAAATAATTTGACAGGTAGAGTATTAAAGGTGGCGAAAAAACCCCAAATAGATACAATAAATAAAAGCCAAACCTTTTTTTGATGCGTTATAAGGATAATCAAGAAAATATAAAAAATCCAAAAAATATCTTGAATATGAAAAATAGTTGAAAAATTGGGCTTGATAAAATCTTCATAAATGCTAGTACCAATAACAGGAAATATCAAAAGTCTGTATAATAAACTATACTTTATTGGTGCATGCCAAGTAAATAGTAAACCTAAAAGGGAAAAAAAGACATTAAATATTCCAAAATTTAAAAAGAAAAACTGTTCAATTCCATTCAATAATAGAACATACACAAAAAACACATAAAGTGTAATTTTAATTATTTTGAGTTGAATTGATGTCATTTATTTTTTCAACTAAATAAAGTATTCGTTTGCTATTTGGTATTACGACTTTCTCAAAAATATTGAAATTTATCTTGCACGAATTTTCAAAATTTTCACAATCATACCATTCAAAATTATTACGCTTGTTTTGTAATAAAATTTGAACCTTTTCATCTGATTTATCAATAAATTCAACAATTAAATATCTACTAGTAAATTGACTTAGAAGGGTGAAAATATGATTAAATGAAAATGAATAAGATATTGCCAAGTGATGCACTAAGGCTAAGGCAAAAACCATTTCTGATTTTCCTCTTGAAAAAATATTGGTATATTCTGCTAAATTATTACCCAAATCAGGACTTACTTGGGTCAAATCCATCATTGCTGGATAGACATTTTTAATTTCTTTCGCAGAAATATGATTTATTATTTCATCCACACATGTTGGATCTGCCTCAATTGCCAAGACCCTTTCTACCATACTGGAGGCTAAAAAACTAAATTCACCAACATTGGCTCCTAAATCAGTTATAGATTTTACACCTAAATTTGTAATCCAATCTGTAATGATTTCTTTTTTAGCAATCAAATAACCATCTGATTCCAAAAAATCTTTATAATATCGTTGCCAATGCCCAAGTCTTTTAGTTAAACTTTCAGAAAAATTCAAATAAATACTTTCTAAAAATGATTGAAATGTTTTTATCGTAAAAACACTTTTATTTTCATTTTTTTTATCTAGAGCTAACTGATTATTTGAAAAATTTTTATGCAAATGAATATGAATCAAAGCTAGTAAATTAAATTTTGAACGAAATGGTAAATGACTTGCAATAAACTTTAAATTATATCCTCTTAAAGAAGAAATCCCAAATTTTGACCATTCAGCTCCTTTATATTTAATTAACAAATATGGACCCAGCATTTCCTCACAATATTGTCTGTAAGCGAACCATGGATTCCCTTCGTTAAACCTTATAAATGAAGAAGAATCAAACATACACATTTTACCTTCATAATAGGTGTAATTATATGGAGTCGCATCTTTTAAAATAAAACCGAATTTCAGCGCGATAATATTAATTTGAAGACAAGTTCGATTGCATTCAAACCACATTTGTTCTGACCATTCAAAAGGTAAAACATGATAAATCAATTGCTTAGGCTTAATAAGCAAAGGAAATTCATACGAATTTAAATCTGATTGTATTTCTTGGTGTGGAATAATTAATTTTTGATCAATTAATTCTTGATACAAACCGGAATCAACAAAATCGGTAAATTCTTCTACAAAATTTCTATGAATTTTTCTAAAAAATTGACCATTCACCCTAAATACCTGAGCATCTGGGTCTTTAAAAGAATAAAAATTCACAATTATTGACCTCTTATGACCTTCTTAATTGAAGTCCAAATTGTAAAACCTAAAAGCTTTACTTTATTAAAAAACAACAAACTTGTAGCCAGTAGACTTAAAATTGCTTGAAAAAAAATACTACCAGAACCTGGATCAATGTAAAGTAGAAAATGGAGCATAAATTTATAATTAATTAATTGACTGAATAAATAATTACACATTGATAAAATTAACCAAATAATAATTATTTTATAATGTAGGTCGACCAACAAGGTTAATTTGATGACAAAATTCGTATAAATAGGACAATAAAAAAGCCCTTACGGGCTATTTTTATTTTACTTATACTTTGTAATAATCTTCCCAACCTTTTCTCGGAGCAGGACCTTTCAACATTTCATTCGCTTCTTTGTGATTAGTTATTTGCTTTTTAACTGGATCAAACTCCAGCTTTGCATTCCATTTTTGAGCAATGACACCCAAAGAAAATACCTGACTTAATGGGCCTGCAATTGCAAATGGAGAACGTGTTTTTTCTTGACCTAAACAAGATTTCAAATAGTTGGCATAATGATTAGATGGAGAAACTGGAACTTCGGGCAACTTTAAATCTTTTGCAGCATCCCCTAAAATATTCAAAGTTGAACCATGAGAACCCCCTTTAAAGGTCAATTCTTTAGAATAAATAATCTTACCTGGATTTAAATTAGACGACTGAATTTTACCATTACTTGCTGCTGGAATATTTGGGTCCAATGCTGAATTTCCAAAATTTGCTGGTAAAGGAGGTAAATTATTTGTGCCATCATACCAGGTAATGTCCATGGCAGGCATGTTCTTGCGAGCCTGAAACTTAAACTGAATGGTTGAAGATTGTGGATAGAAGAACGAATTATGACCATCTGCTCGAAGCATATTTATTTGTGTCGGTAATCCTAATTCTAAGAACTCATGAGCTGTATCCATTAAATGGGCTCCCCAATCTCCCAATGCACCTAAACCGAAATCAAACCAGCACCGCCATTGTCCATTCACAAAATCTTTGTTATAATCGTGTTTTTGAACGACTCCGTGCCAAAGATCCCAATCTAAAGTTGATGGAATAGTTTCAGCTGCTGGAAAAGATTTAATAGTTGTATTCCAACCATGCCATCTTCTAGGTGAATTCATATGAGCAACCATCGATGTTACATCTTTTATAATTCCAGCTTCCTTCCAAGCCTTGAATTGAAAATAATTTCCTTCAGAGTGCCCTTGATTACCCATCTGAGTAACCAAATTTGGATGTTTTTTAGCAGCGGCCATCATTAATTCAATTTCTTGAAAAGTTCTTGCCATTGGTTTCTCCACATACACATGTTTACCACTTTTTAGCGCATGCATGGTAATTGGAAAATGTGAATGATCAGGTACTCCTATTAAAACAGCATCAAAATCTTTTCCTTTTTTATCAAACATTTCACGGTAATCCTGAAAACGAGGTACATCAGGAAATTTCTGAAGAACGGGTAAGGTTTGGGCAGCTCCCATATCTACATCACAGAAAGCTACAAATTCAGCTAAACCAGTTTTATGCATTGCAAATAAATCATTAGCACCTTGGTTACCAATACCAATACATGCTAAACGAACTTTGTCTGTTTGTAAATTTCGAACAATGGAGAAATTTGAAAAAAATGGAGCAGCTGCAATTAGAGCAGAACCTTTAACAAAGTCTCTTCTGGATACCGTATTTAAATTTGATTTCATAAATAGATTTTTTAATAAAGAATGAATCTATTCAATTTTACTTAAAAAGTAAAATCAATTAACCTGTTCTATAAATTTCTTGTACACCTTAACTGCCTCCTCAGATAATTGATAACACACAAATCGCTTATCATCTTCAGAACTAATGCGATAAATAGCATTTTCAATATTAAAATGTTCCTCAAAAAAAATATTAAAATTAGAAATAAACTTAGAACGATATTGTCTTTGCGTATCAAATGCTTTTTTATCACAACCTAATATTTTTGAAATCTCATCTGTGGTAAATTTATAATTACAGCCATTTTGAAGAACAAAATCCAACACTGCATGTCCGCCATTCGATAATAAATCCCAAACTAAATCTACCTCATCCCTTTTCTCAACATTAAAATTCTTTTTTCTTTTTGGTCTTCTCTTAAGGGCAAGAATAAACAAAAACAAAGAAATAACTAACAAACATATTAGTAGTAGATCTTTTGAACTAATTGAAAATAGATCGATAGCATAAAAAGAATCTACTTTTTTTAAATCTTTTTTTAATTCATCAAATGACAATGAATCCAAAACTTCAGTGGTCTTTGCTTTGGTGAATTGTGGCCTTAAACTATAAACATAATCACCAATCTGAAAATTTTCTTGATATCCACCAAAAAACAATTTCTTCTTTCCTTTATAGATAAACAATTCATTTGTTTCAGGATTGGCAATAATAGCATTTTCAGGTCTTACATGAAAATAAAATGCTTCTCCCAACCAAGTACCCTCTAGTAAATCCAAATTAAATTGAGACATTTTATTCAAATCAATGTCACCCTTATATTCCCAAACCATTGTTTTAAGATCCAAGGAAAAAACCCTTTGCTTTCCAGGATTGGTTATTGCAAACTCTTCCTTTGACTCAATGACATAAACTTTATCTTTCAATTTATGATAGCCCGCAGAAAGTCCTACTACCCTCTCAGGCTTGATATCACCAAAAGTTTCTACCACTTCCCACTCCCTTCGTTGGAAATCATAATAAGTGAGCAATGAATGAATATTCCAGAAGCCGGCACCTCCCAAAGAATAGAGAGTGCCATTTCTATAAAATTGAACAGCATCAAAATTATAACCCCTGTAAAAAGTTTGATCAATTCGAGTAAGAATTTTGTTTAAACGATCAAATTTAAAAA
>JBEBDG010000133.1:0-6591 GCA_041157165.1 Bacteroidota bacterium | reverse complement strand
GCTTTATGCCCACGAGCATAGCGCGTTGATTCAAATAAGCCTAAGGAACCATTATCGAAATGGCAATGAAAAATACATGCATCATCAATGCCAACTTTTTGTTTTTCACCAGTTGAGGCATGTGTTCTTTCTTTCACAAACGTTTCTGTTAATGCAGAAACATCTTTGATGCCACCATTCAACCACATGGCTGTATCGATGCAATGAGCAAGTAAATCTCCAGTAACACCAGAACCTGCAGCCTCTACATCTAATCTCCAAGTACCCGCACCACCTTGTGGTACATCCGGACTAATGGTCCAATCCTGTAAAAAGTTTGCTCTATAATGAAAAATCCTACCCAATTTTCCAGAATCAATGATTTGCTTAGCCAAGGTTACTGCTGGTAATCGACGGTAATTGTACCAAACGGTGTTTGCAACACCGGCTGCTTCTATTGCCTTCACCATAGCTTCACCTTCCTCAAGGTTTCTTGATAAAGGTTTTTCACATAAAATCATTTTCCCGGCTTTTGCTGCGGCAATGGCAATTTCAGCATGTGTATCGTTTGGAGTACAAATATCTACTGCATCAATATCATCTCTTGCGATTAATGCTTTCCAATCGGTCTCATAACTTGCATATCCCCATTGTTCTGCAAAGGCCTTTACTTTTGACTCATTACGCGAGCAAACAGCCTGAAGTACTGGTTTGTATTCAAGATCAGGGAAAAAGTTTTGTATTCTATTATATCCATTGGAGTGGGTTCTTCCCATGAAACCAGTCCCAATTAAGCCAATTCTAATTGTTTTCATCTTCATACTTTTTAATGTGATTAACTCCAACCATGTGCATTACGAACTTTGATGAGCATGGCCAAAATATCATTCCATGTTTCTTGCTTCATCATGACCTCATTAGAGAACATACATCCATCCCAACATATATGGTTAAATGCTTTCGTCAATTCTCCTTGTTCATTTCTCAGCCACAAACCTGCATCTTCAACTACATTAAGTTTACCATTAGGGTCATTTGCCTGACAATGTCTTCCCGTTTTGTCGTGTGAACCAGTTCCGTGTACGGTACCATCATTTTGAGCAACGTGGAAGTCAATTGTCCATGGTCTTAAAGCTGCAGTAACTTTTTTCAAGGCATCTACCATAATTGAACGATCTTGCCAGTCATAATTTTCTGGTAAAATTCTATGTTCAGGGGCATTATAGCCCATGGTATATAGCAAGGTATGTGACATGTCTGCTTGAAAACCAATATTCGGGCGGTCTACTGCCTCAAGTGTTTCGACCATATGTTTCCAAGAATGCATGCCTCCCCAACAAATTTCTCCTTCTGCTGCTAATTTTTCACCATATTCGGCTGCTACATCACAAGCTCTCTGAAATGTTTCAACTATTTTTTTGCTATTTCCAACCGGATCTTTTGCCCAATCAGAAACACCTGCAGCAGAGTCAATACGAATGACACCACTTGGACGCATGCCAATTTCTCTCCAGTAGGCACCTACTTCACATGTTTTTTTCACCATGTCAACAAATGTATCTCGAGCGGCTTGGTCACCCATGGCACTTCCTGCCCAAATTGGTGCAACCAAGGAACCAATTTTTAGGTCATATGAAGCAATTTTATCTGCTAATGCTTTGGCTCCTTCTTTTCCACTATTGATATCAAAGTGTGGATCTAATAAACCTAAATCAACGCCGTCAAACTTTATACCATCTACTTCTGCATTAGCAGTCATTTGAAGCATTTGATCTAATGAAATAACAGGTTCAGAATCTGGACCTTTCCCAACAAGGCCTGGCCATGTTGCATTATGTATTTTTGGATAATTATTCATAGAAAGAGGATTTTAGGTTATTACAATTTTAAATCAGGGTTCTTGGGTCCGAAATGTTTCAACATTACAATTGGGTCTGTTGATGAATAATTGGTGATTTGAACTCCTTCTTGTGCTGCTTTTTCGGTCACGAAAAATTCATCATTTGTTAATTGTCCATAACGAATTAAGGCAGGTGTTTCGATGTTCCAAACGCCCATTTTACCATGGCCTTGCATCATGATTAAGCCATAAGCAGCAGCATCTTTGATAGTTACAGTTTGTCCAGGGAATATTGTTAATTCTTTGGCACTAAATGCATCTGATCGGTAGCAAATCCACTTTTCACTGTATCCTTGACTTTCCATTTCCTTCTCATCTTTTACAGGAATAGGTTGCATGAATCTGGTTTCAAGTAAATTAGGATTCGTATTTAAATCCCAATCAATGACTTCCATCAATTGGTCATAATTTCCGATTTCCTCTTTAGGTGTACCATTCCAAAGTAACTCTTCAGGAATAACTGCCTCATTCACCAAGGATTGGTACATGGCAAATACATCCGAAGCTTTTTGAGGTTCATAGGTACACATGCTTCCTGGTGCATGCAACATTCCCGGAGGAACGTCCCATCCTGTTCCTGGAATTAAAGGAAATGCTTGCGAGAACATGGTAATTTTGTTGTCACCTTTGGTGAAATTCATCAAGCATTCTTTAATTTGTTCTTTCGTGGTACCTGGAGCAATTCCAAAGAAAGTATAGGGGAAATCTCCACCATGGTTATTCAATTGGGGAGGGAAATAATAGGCTTCAGGTTTACCTAGTTGACCTATTTTAGCGGCATGTTCATCATTATGGTGAATATGGTGGGGAAGTGGACCCATGTTATCAAAAAATTTCGAATACATTGGCCAAGATTGGTATTCATTCCAAAGGCGTTCTCCAATTACATCAGCACCTAATTCTTGAATCATATCTTTCAAAAGGACTTGCTGTTCTTTTCCTCCTTCAGAATAAACAACAAAACTTAAACCTTCATGTTCACCGGTTAAAGGTCCATTTTTGGCTGGGGTAGTGGAAGATAACCATCTTTCATCAATTCCTCCTCTCACTCCACCTAGAACATAATAGTCGTCTGGATGTAATTTAATTCTTCTTCCGGGCACACAAAAGGAGCGAGGAACCCAAGTAGGCGCTAAACGCAAGATTCCTTTTCCTTGTTCAATAATGGTAGAATAAATACTCATAGTTAATAATTTAAAAGGCTTATGAAATTTAAGGATTTGTAATAATTTTTAATTCAATTTTGAAAACTTTTTTTTCATTTGGTTCAAGAAATTGTAAGCTTCCTTCTTTTCGGGCATTGGATTGTCCGATTGGTGGATGAGTACCAGGCTCCAAGCCTGTTACATATTCATTTTTAGCAAAATGTTGCCAATTACTCATAAATGGAAGCTGACTTTTGTCCCATTCTAAGGTTACCCCTATTTTTTTTTCAGGATTCCAAAGAGAGCATTTCGCCATGGATTGAGAAATTTTTGAAACATCAACCACTACGACCGATTCTCCTGTGCCATTATGTAAGGGATTTGGATCTGGTACATTTTTTAATGCAGTCGGATTGATTAAAAACTCATGACCAGATCTGACATAGGCTTCACCAGTATAATCAATTTGGCTGCCCTTGTTCAAAAGTGGATAACCAAAGTTAAAATGATAAAGCAACATGATGGGGCTAGATTGATTACCCTCATTGAGAATTTCATCTTCAATTAAAATACTTGGATTTCCAATTTTTCCTGAAATAGTTCTTTTTAAAGAAAGACAGGGCCCAAATATTTTTGCCTGCCTGATAATTCCTGTAATCGAAAAGGATAAATCTCCAGTGAAAATATTGGGTTGTTGAATGGAAATAATTTCTGCAGGAAGGTTTGATATTTGTCCGTGAACACCACGTTCTCCAAATTCATCAGACTCAGGTCCACCCACGTGGTCGAGTCCGCATGTTGTCAATAATCCACCTCCAAAAGTGCGCAACCAATTTAAGCCTTGATTGGCTAATAATTGTGGTTTTACTACTCCAATATGCCCTATCCAAGCAATTGAGCAATCATTGTATATGGCTTCGGCGATGTCCATGCCACGATCTATGACAACTTTATATCGAAAACCACTTCCCGTATCAATCCATGCAATTCGAGTACCAGCACCTGCTCCATTATCCAAAATGGAAGTTTCAATACCTCCTAATTGTTTCGCGTTTCCTACTTTTCCTTGGTAATCCATGTACATTTAAATGGGGTTTAAACCTTGGTTTAAACCCCAAAATCTAATTATTTTTTAAACATTGCATTATCTTGATTTCCCCCTGCCATTAAATAAGCCATTAAATCTTTCAATTCTTCAGCGTTTAATGAATTAATCAAGTTAGGTAACATCATTGAAACGTTCGAATATTTTACTGAACGAACATTTTTCTTTAAGATTTTTTCTACTTGATCAGGATCATATGGGTTTTGAGAAACATAATAGGCCAATTTGTCTTGATTTGTTAAACGTCCTACAATTGAGGTTCCATTATTCAATAAGAATTGAGAGGCAGCATACTGATCAGAAACCGATTTACTCGGTAAAATGATGGCCTCTAACATATCTTTTTTGGAGAATCGAGTACCTAAATTGGTTAGTTCAGGACCAACATTACCTCCTTCATTGCCCATTGTATGACAACGGCCGCAAGTTATAGCATTGTACATTGATTTTCCATTTTCAAAATTTCTGCCAGATAATGGCTCGTCTAAAATGGCTAGGGCATCATCTACTTTCCATTGTTTTCCTGGCCCCTTTGGATAATTAGTAACCACCAAATCATTTCCGTTGGCAGAGAGCATATCTGCTCCTCCCAACTTATCATAATAGGCTTTCTTCGCTTCAGGAACATTTTTTAGAGCTAATTTTCGAGCACGATCAATAAATCCTACGTAGGAACGACCCCCTTGGTAACCAAAACCTTTCTTGAACCATGCGAAATAACGTTCATGAAGAGCATCAGTCCAGTTGTTTTTAGCTGCACTCAACATTGTTGCCAAATAGGTTTGTTGGGCAGGTGGTATTTTTTCTAACATTTTAGCAATATCAGTTCCATATTGTGGATTTCTCATGATTAAATCAGCAGAGGAGGTGGCGGTCTCTCTACGGTAAGCATTAACAGATGCCGTATCTTTTTTATCCATTAACGCTAAGGTTCTTTCAATCACTTTAGGCGCCTCTAGAGGAACTAATAATCTACTCAAGGCACGGTCCATGTTCATAGAATTAGCTGGATATTTCGCATCAAATTTAGCAAGGATTTTTGAGGTGATTGCTGCATCAGGAATACCTAATCTTAACATGGCTAATTCGTAAGCTCTTAGAATATCTAAAGTTTGTGCTTCATTGAAATTTTTTCCATCGATATTAATCAAAGCATTATAGATGTCATTTTTCATTTCAGCTTTGCTGTTACGAATCAAAGCAATTAAAGCATGAGTTGCTGCAATTGGATCTTTTTCTGTCAAGGCTTTGTCCTTCCATTGAGAAACAGGCTGATGTTCAACAGCAATTCTGGCTGCATAACGAATAAAACGATCAGGATTTTTTAATTGAGGCCATGCAGTTGCTAGTGCAGCTTCATTTGGACCATTGTGAAACTGTTCTAGTTTTCTTCTTAATTCATTTGCAGGATTTATAGTTCCTGCAATTGTTTTATTGGTTGTTTCTTCTGTACCAACATAGCTAACTCGGTATAAATCGGATTCTAATCTTCTACCTCCAGCTAAGAAATATAAATTTCCATCTGGTCCAATAACACCATCGGTTAAGGGAAGAGGTATTCCTGATAAAAATTCCTCACGATCGGCCAAGTAGGTTGAACCTGTTGGCTTTAATTTTATCAAGTGTGCAATTCCAAAAGTCCAATCAAATGCCAATAATGATTTTTTATATTTGGTAGGCATTTTAGCATCCTTTAAAGACAATAAACTTGTTGGAGAACCCTGCCCAATGTTTAATACTGCTGGTAAATTATCAGGGTAGGTAGGAGACCATTTGCTATTCCCAGTTCTCCATCCAAATTCTGAGCCAGATGTAACATGACAAATACGCGTTGGGCGGTACCAAGGTAATCCAAAATCCCATTCCATATCTGCATCATAAGCAAATAAATCACCTACTTCATTGAAGGCAATGTCGAACGCATTTCGATAACCAGCACTTACTAATTCATAATGCTTTCCTTCTGGGTCAAAATTTAAAACGTAACCACCTGGTGCATAGCGATCATTCGCATGTCCTCGAGGATCTTTGATTAGCGGGAAGATATTGTCTTCTTGCCAGGTTTTTGGTAACCGGTAATGGTCTACAGATGGCACATCTGTATGGTTTCCATTGATTAAATACAATGATTTTTTATCTGGCGATAATATAATAGAGTGTGGGCCATGTTCGCCTTCACCTTTGAATTCCTTCATTAAAGTGATTTTGTCATATTGATCATCTCCGTCTAAATCTTGTACACGATATAAACCACTTCCTCTAGGGGCATAACCTTGCGAAAATCCATTTCTTCCCCCAGGAGCTGCCTGAGCTGGAGGTGTTCTTGGAGTAGCACGCGCATTGACAACAACATATAAACTATTGAATGCATACAACATCCCATGAGCATTTCCAATACCTAAGGTGTCCACCCCTTTACCAAATTTTAATTTCTCTATTTGAGGCTTTTCATTAGAACCTAC
>JBEBDG010000132.1:0-6616 GCA_041157165.1 Bacteroidota bacterium | reverse complement strand
GGGATATTTTCGTTAAAGAAGGTAATTCAGTTTGGGACGGAGTTAGAAACTATCAAGCTAGAAATAACTTGAAATTAATGAAAGTAGGTGATTGGGCTTTTTTTTACCATTCTAATGAAGGCATGGAAGTGGTAGGCATAGCAGAAGTAACCAAAGAGTTTTACCAAGATCCTACGACAGAGGATGAAAGATGGGTAGTGGTTGAATTTAAACCTGTTCAAAAACTAAAAAAAACGGTAACATTAAAACAAATGAAAGCAGATTCAAGATTAGAGAACTTGGCACTCATAAAACAATCTCGTTTATCTGTTACACCGGTTACCAAATCAGAATTTGACATAATCCTAAGTTTAAGTCAATAACCATGAAACAATTTAAATTTTATATCTCTTTATTGATCTCTAGCTTCCTTTTGAGCTTTCATTCTTTGATTGCTCAAAATCCTAATAGATTCGAGATTCCTGTAAAGTCAAGTGATGCTGCCATTTTCAATATACCTTTAGGAGAAAAAGGGCTATTGATTTTAACACAAACCAGTAAGACAGATTTTGAGATAGCAAAATTAGATGTTGATTTTCATCAAAATTGGACAATCGCAGGAAATATAGATGCCAATTTTGATTACGTTACCCATAGTTTTGATGGGCAATTTGTACATTTATTGTTCAGTCGATTTAAAAGTAATGCATATGCTGTTTTTAGAATAAATTTACTAAATGGTAAATTTGAAAAATACCAGATCTATTCTGTAGATCGAATGGAAATTTCCAACTTTAAAGTGTTGAATAAATCTGTTTTTATAGGTGGAATCATAAATTCAATGCCTATGGTATTATTTACCAATTTGGAAAAAAGATCTACAAGAATTTTGCCTTCTGTTGTAAAAGGGCAATCTGAAATTCAGGCAATGGATATTGATACACTTCAAAAACTAATAAATATTACTTATGCTTCAGGAAATAAATCTAAAAATTATCAATTAATAGTTCGTTCATTTGATGAGGAGGGAAACCAATATAACCAAATCATTATGGAGCCCAATGAAGAATATGCCATGATGAACGCTAAATCAACACAAATTAATGATTCTTTACAAGTGGTAGTTGGTACATATGGGCATAAAAATTCAATTGGTTCAAATAAAGGACCTACTTCACAAGGCATTTATTTCAGTTCTTTTATGGATGGGAATTTGCAACATTCAAAGTTTTACAGTTTTACAAAATTTAAAAATTTCTTCAATTTTTTGGGTGATAAACAAAAAGAGAAGCAGGAAAAAAAGATAAAAAATAAAGAAGAAAAAGGAGAGGATTTACGCTTAGATTATCGTTTGATAGTTCACGATGTAATCAAAGATGGTAATTACTATTATGCAATTGCTGAATCCTTTTATGCCGATTATAAATATGCAAATTCTGCCTTTAATCCATATGGAACTCTTTATGGGGGGTATACCATACCTGGATTTGCTTTAAATCCCTATAGTTTTTATTCTCCATGGTCTAGTTTATATAATCCTTTCCGATGGGGATATGGTTATTACGGATTGTATTCTCCTTTTTCTAGCTACTATAGTCCCTGGGGATATAGAGGTTACGGTTATTATGGGAACCAGCAACAATTTGATGGTTGGGTTTACACTCATGCAATAATTGTGGCCTTTGATGGAGATGGAAATTTAATGTGGGATAAAAGTATTGATTTAAATAATTCAAAAGAGGATAAATTAACTGAGAAAGTTAAAGCAACAATATCTGGAGACTTTTTAATTCTTTCCTATACTAGTAATGACCAAATTATATCAAAAGTTATAACACTTGACGGAGCGTTAGAAAAAGAAGAAACAAAAACAATCAATGTTTTAAGTGAGGGAGATAAAGTCAAAAAAACATCTAAAACCCAATTAAATTATTGGTATGGAAATTATTTCTTAGCAAATGGTTTTCAGACGATATCTAATGAGGAAGAAGGTAAGCGTTCTGTATTTTATTTAAATAAAATCGATATCAAATAAATGTCTGAAAAATCATCTATTGCCATAGAAAGTCCACTATTTTGGAATAAAAATTATCAATTAATTGATTCTGGAAATTTTGAAAAACTTGAGCAATTTGGAAAATTTATTGTTCGAAGACCAGAACCTCAGGCTGTTTGGCAAAGACATTTAACTGAAAATGAATGGGAAAAATTAGCTGATGCTTATTTCAAGAAAGAAAAAGGGAGTCAAGAGAAAGGAATATGGATTTCAAAAAACCATGTTCCAGATAAATGGTTTATCAATTACCTTTCTCAAAATTTAAATCTTAAGTTTAAAATATCCTTATCCTCCTTCAAACATGTAGGTTTATTTCCAGAGCAAGCTTCTAATTGGGAATATTTAGCAAGAGAAATTCCTATATTTAAACAAGAAAAACCTAAATTTTTGAATCTATTTGCCTATACAGGTGGAGCAAGTCTGGCATGTAAACAAGCAGGCGCAGATGTAACACATGTAGATTCTGTAAAACCCGTTTTATCGTGGGCAAGGGAAAATATGGAACAATCAAAATTAGATGGAATCCGATGGATGGCAGAGGATGCCTTAAAATTTGTAAAAAGAGAGGCTAGAAGAGGTAATTTTTATCAAGGTGTTTTATTGGATCCTCCAGCATATGGCAGAGGACCAGATGGTGAAAAATGGATTCTTGAGGAACAAATAGATGAATTATTACAATCTGTAAAAGAAATTATTGATCCCAAAGAGCATATTGTTCTTTCAAACCTATATTCGATGGGTTTTTCAACACTAATCATTCAGAATTTAATTGATTCTATTTTTGGTGTTCAAGAAAGTTCTGAAAGTGGTGAACTTTTTATTCCAGATCAGTTTGGACGTAAATTACCTTTGGGAGTATATCATAGGTTTCACTTCAAATAAGCGATAAACCCATTTGGATATCTACTCGATCATAAGGAGATGGATATCCCTTTATCTCAATAAATCCAAGTTTCTTGTATAAATTAATAGCCGATGCTAATTGAGTATTACTCTCTAAATAAATCGATTTTGCCTTAAGACTTTTGGCCTTTTCTATGGCTTCTTTAGCTAGGAAATATCCTATTTTATTTCCTTGAAAATTTGGTGAAACTGCCATTTTAGCTAATTCAAAATCAAATGGGCAATTATACATTTTGATTAAAGCACAAACACCTACAGCTTTATTATTTACCAAGGCAACGAAAATAAATCCTCCTCTATCTAATATATAATCTTCTGGATGATCCAAAGCTTTAAAATCAGAGGCTTCCATTTTGAAAAATTTTGAAATCCACTCGACATTCAATGATTTAAAGTCTTCTTTAAATTCATTTTGAAAGGGAACAATTTCAAAATTATCTAACATCCCTAAACTTCATTAGGATAAATTAAACCTTTAGCAGAAAGCAATGTATTTTTCATTAATGAAACGATTGTCATGGGACCTACACCTTTTGGAACAGGTGTAATGTAGGAACATTTTTCAAAAACATCATTGAAATCTACATCACCTTTTAAAGCGAATCCTGATTTTTTACTTGAATCCTCTACTCTAGTTAAACCAACATCGATAATTATGGCACCTGGTTTGATATGAGAAGCTTTAATGAATTCAGGTTTACCTAAGGCAGCAATTAAAATATCGGCTTGAGAGCAAATTTCTTCTAAATTTTTTGTTCTTGAATGCGTCAAAGTTACCGTACAATTACCAACTGGATGGTTTCTTTGCATTAAAATTGACATCGGTAAACCAACAATCTGACTTCTTCCAACAACCACACAATGTTTACCTGAGGTTTCAATTTTATAATAGGCTAAAAGATCTAAAACACCCTGGGGCGTTGCTGAAATATAGGCAGGTAAACCTTTTGCCATCCGTCCAATATTTATCGGATGAAAACCATCAACATCTTTAGAAGGGTGAATGGTTTCCATTACTTTATCAGGATTAATATGATCAGGCAATGGAAGTTGAACAATCAATCCATCCATTGCTGCATTTTCATTTACATCCTTTACCGCTTGTAACAATTCATTTTCAGAAATTGTGGTTGGAAATCGCAAAAGAGTAGATGTAAACCCTAATTCTTCACAGGATTTAACTTTGTTGGCTACATAGGTTTCGGAAGCACCATTATTACCAACCAAAATCGCTACCAAATGTGGTGCTCTTTTACCTGATGCCACTAATTCTTTTACCTCTTGACCAATCGCAGCTTTCATCGATTCGGCTACCATTTTGCCATCAATAATTTGTCCCATTATGTTTTACTATTTTTTCTTTTTCACAGGAGCGTCATCTCCCAATTTTAAACAATCTTCTAAAGTTAATTCCTTCGGATCGGTACCTTTTGGGATTTTCACATTTCTTTTCCCAATTTGAATATATGGACCATATATGCCATTGACTACCTTAACGGCATCATTTTCTGGAAACTCTTTCAAAAACTTATTCGCCTCTAAATTTCTTTTTGCTTGAATTATTTCAACAGCCTTATCAAATGTAATAGACGTTAAAGAATCTCCTTTACCTAAAGAATAATATTTACCAGCATGTTTAACATATGGTCCAAATCTGCCTTTACCTGTAGAAATAATTTCGTTTTCAAAAAAACCTAATCCTTCTGCTTCTGCAGCTTTTGCTGCAGCATTTAATACATTAATTGCTTCGTCAATTTCAATTGTAAAAGGATCATAAGTTTCTGGTAAACTAGTAAAAGCACCATTAAATTTAATATAAGGCCCTAATTTACCAGCACCAATTACAAGTGGAGAATCTTGATAAATGCCAATTTCACGAGGTAATCGAGGGCGATTTATTAATTGTAATGCCTCTTCAAATGAAATTGAATTAATTGAATGATTTTTATCTAAATTTACAAAGGTAGGTTTTTCTTCTCCGCCAGCTTCTCCAATTTGAATAAATGGACCAAATTTACCAATTCGAACAGATATCGGCTTTCCTGTTTTAGGATCATTTCCCAATTCTCTTCCTCCACCAACACTACTTCTGGAAACTGATTTACTTTCTACAATGGTTTGATGAAAATCCTTATAAAAATTTTTCATCATTTGAGTCCATGATAATTTTCCTTTTGCAATGTTATCAAATTCATCCTCCATATCTGCTGTGAATTTATAATCCACAACATCATCAAAATTATCAATTAAGAAATCCGTTACCAATGTACCTATATGAGTTGGAAATAGTTTGGCCTTTTCAGTACCATAGGTTTCTGATGAACTTAAAGACTTTATTTCGTTATTTTTAAGAATCAAAGATTTAACAACTCTTTCTTTGCCATTACGATCTTCTTTTACCACATAAGCTCTTTTAATAATGGTAGAAATGGTTGGTGCATAGGTTGAAGGCCTTCCGATTCCCTTTTCTTCCAACGCCTTTACTAAACTTGCTTCGGTGTATCTGGCTGATGGACGTGTAAATCGTTCGTTGGCTTTTAATTCATTCAAATTAAGATTTTGACCTAGGGTTAATGGGGGCAACATATCTTGATTATCATCTTCTTCATCTTCATCCTTACCTTCAAGATAAACCTTTAAAAAACCTTCAAAGGCTATAACTTCTCCAGAAGCAACTAGAATCTCATTAGAAGTAGAAATACCTATTTGAGCAATTGTACGTTCAATTTTTGCCTCTGCCATTTGTGAAGCAATTGCACGCTTCCAAATCAACTCATATAATTTCTTTTCTCTAGCATCTCCGGATATAGTACTTAACTGAAAATCGGTTGGACGAATTGCCTCATGAGCCTCCTGTGCAGATTCATTTTTCGTTTTAAATTGCCTTGCATGGTGGAATTTGGATCCATATGCTGATTCTATGGCCAATTTAGCTTTATCTCTTGCCTCTTGAGAAAGGCTAGTGGAATCCGTTCTCATGTAAGAAATCCTACCTGACTCATATAATTTTTGGGCTACAGACATGGTTGTTGCTACTGCAAAACCCAGCTTCCTTGAAGCTTCTTGCTGAAGAGTAGAAGTTGTAAAAGGAGGAGCAGGAGATTTCTTTGCAGGCTTGGTCTCTAAAGATTTAATAGTAAACTCAGCATTAATGCATAATTCTAAAAAGGCCATAGCCTCTTTTTCAGTTTCAAAATTCTTGGGAAGCTCTGCTTTTAGCAATTTACCTCCTGGTAAATTAAATACAGCGATAATTTTATAACTTCCTTGAGGAACAAAAGCCTCTATTTCCTTTTCTCTTTCTACAATTAATCGCACAGCAACGGATTGAACCCTTCCTGCAGACAAACCTCTTTGAACCTTAGACCACAAAATAGGTGATAATTCAAAACCAATTAAACGATCCATGATCCTGCGGGCTTGTTGAGCATTTACAAGGTCCATATCGATAGTTCTAGGATGCTGAATTGCATTCTGAATGGCCGATTTTGTAATTTCTCTAAAGACGATTCTCTTTGTATCTCCTTTTAGTCCCAATGCCTCCTTCAAATGCCATGATATGGATTCACCTTCACGGTCGTCGTCAGTGGCTAACCATACTTCTTGGGATGATTTTGCTAGAGATTTCAATTCATTGATAACTTTCGTTTTATCAGGCGAAATGACATAAGTAGGGGT
>JBEBDG010000131.1:0-6759 GCA_041157165.1 Bacteroidota bacterium | reverse complement strand
TGCCAGGTGCAATCGATTGTGCAACTACTTTGCCCATTCCATTAGCTCGTACTTTTAAACCTCTGTTTTCCAAGGTAAAAAGTGCGTCTCGAAGATTCATCCCGATTACAGATGGTACGGTTTTTACTGGGCTTAATATAGGAGTGTGTTGTATTGTTTTTTTATCCAATGAAAAATTAAACCATCTGCCGTCCGCATCATATTTTGGTAAGCCTAAATGCGTAAAAAGCACCTCGCTATCATATGGATGGATGGTTTGCGATAACTTATTATTATTTAACGAATCGGGCAGTAATCCACTTAATTTTTTTTGCAGCTTCATGTCTCTGGCATAAATATTGTCAGAAATTTCCTTGAATACAGGAGCTGTTACCTGCCTTGAGTTGGTTTCCTTTGTTCCACCTTCTGGACTGTCCATCGTTACTAAAACGGTATATTTTGGATTTTTTGCAGGAAAATATCCAACAAATGTTACATAGTATTTATTGGAGTATCCACCTTCTTTTTTAACTTTTTGGGCTGTTCCCGATTTACCTGCAATGCCATAAGTTGAGCCTTTTATATTGGTTGCAGTACCTTGATTAATTACGCCCTCTAGCATAATTTGTAATTTTTTCAAGGTTTCTTTTGAGCAAAGCGGACTTGAATCTTTTACCTGTGTTTTTGTGTAATCAATGATTGTTTCGCCTCCTCTTTTAGCATATTTGATTAATAATGGTTGAATCCAATATCCCTTATTGGCGATTGCATTATAAAACGAGATAATTTGCATGGGTGTATAACTTGTTGAATAACCAACCGAGGCCCATAACATGTATTCTTTGGTCCATTTTGGAGGAATTTTAAAAACCGGTCTCTCGTTATCAGATTTTAATTGAAAGCCAACGGGTTCAATCAAATGAAACTTTTTCAAGTAGTCGTAATACTTCGTCCCTTTACCGTTGAAAGTTCTATGCATTAGCTTCATTGTTCCAATATTGGAGGAACTTTCGATGATTTTCTCAACAGAAGCATACCCCATAGCGTGTGAATCACTCATCCATCGGCCATAAAACATTTGACGGACTGGCCCCACATTGATTACCTCATTTAATTCTAATCCGTCCTCTTCCATCATGGCCATCATTGAAGGTAATTTAAAAACCGATCCTGGATCATTTCGGGTATCAATGGCATGATTTCTCGCTTCCATGTACCCTGAAGGTGAATTTGGATTTTTAGAAAGGTTAGAAATAGCTTTAATTTCTCCAGTAGCTGTTTCCATAACAATTCCAACTGCATACTCTCCTTTGAAATCAGTTAATCCATTTTTCAATGCTGTTTCTACAATATCTTGAATATTGATATCTAGAGTGGTGAATAAATCATATCCTGGAATTGGAATGGTTTTTGCATCATTTTCTACTGGTCTCCATGTGTTTTTATCCATTTTTTCAAACAAACCTACCCCGGGAGTTCCTCTTAATTCTTTGTCAAAACTTCCTTCAATACCAACAGAAACTTTATCCTTCAAATATCCTATGGTTCGGTAAGCCATTTGTCCGAAAGGAGCGTATCGAACATTTACTTTATCAAACACAATACCTGTTTTTGTTGGATTTCCTTTATGTTCTCGAAATAAAGGGAATGATAATACTTTTTTGCGCTCTTGGAAATCCAATAACCGGTTATTGACTAATAAATACTTCCTTTTGTTTCGAACTGCAGATTCAATTTTATTTTGGTATTCTTCTGCACTTCGATCTTGAAAAAAATTAGCTAAAGCACTTGCCAATGCACTGATATTTTTTTGGTAAAGTTCTGTATTAGCTTTGTTTCGGGTATAAACAGAAGGGTCAATTCCTAATCGATATTTCGGTAAAGATGTTGCTAATAAACTACCATCAGATGAATAAATATTTCCCCTGGTGGCATCTATGCTTCTTTCTTTGACATACGTATTGGATGCTTCTTCACGGAGTTGTGGTCCTTTAATGACAATTATTTTGTATAAATTGAACATCAATAAGGCAAAGCCTATAAAAATAATGGATATAAAATAGGCAAATCGAGTCGTAATCTCTCTTTTAATGCCTTTTCCTTCCAATTTTCCCATAATTATTCCTCTTCCTTTAAATCTTTATTGATAACAATTTTTGTTGCTGGAATAAGCGTGGGCTCCATTCCATATTTTTTCACCTCATTCGCCAAAAAGCTTTGTTTACCCATTTTCATGTATTCAGCTTTTTGTGTTGTATAATCGGCTCTAATTTCTTCCAATTCTGCTGTTTCTTTAGCAATCTGATGAATTTTACCATCTGCTAACATGGTGTAATAAATATAAACCAAAATCAAAAAAGCAATATAAACAATTCGATAGACCCATTTTAAAGGAATTTCACCATTGGTAATATGATCCAAATTAAAAATCATATCTAATGTGCCCGCTTTTCCAGTGGATTTCTTTTTCTTTTCTCCGTTTTCGTTTAAAGACGTTGCCATGCTATTTCTTAAATGCAATTCTTAATTTAGCACTTCTTGATCTGGAATTAATTTTTAACTCTTGATCAGACGCTATGATTGGTTTTCTATAAACTGATTCCATTGGTTTCAACACATTTCCAAAAAGATCCTTCTTTTCTTTTCCCTCAATATTTCCTGTTTTAATAAAGTTTTTTACTAACCGATCTTCCAAAGAATGAAAAGATAAAATACACAATCTTCCCTCGGGTTGTAATACTTTTGGACATTGTAATAAAAATTCCTCAATGACTTCTAATTCTTTATTGACCTCAATTCGAATGGCCTGAAAGGCCTGAGCAAAATATTTGAATTCTCTGTTCCTGGGCGCTAACTTAACTAATATTTGTTTAAAATCTTCTGTTGTTTCCAAAGGTTTTTTTGTTCTTTCCTGTACCACAACTTCAGATAAGGTTTTTGCATTTTTGATTTCGCCATACATGCCAAAAATTTTCTGTAAATCCTTAGCCGAATAATTATTTAAAATGTCTGCAGCATTACTCGCAGCCGAAGGCCCCATTCGCATATCTAATGGGCCATTAAATCTAGTTGAGAAGCCTCTCTCCGCAGCATCTAATTGATGTGAAGAAACGCCAAAATCAGCTAAAATACCATTCACTTGTTGGATACCATGTAAACGTAAATATTTCTCCAAATGTTTAAAATTGGCTGTAATCAATGTAAGACGTTCATCATCAATTTTTTCGGCTTGCTCCCAAGCATCAGGGTCTTGGTCAAAAGCAAACAGTTTACCATTTGGCCCTAATTTTTCTAATATGGCTTTGGAATGACCACCACCACCAAATGTAACATCCACATAGACCCCATCAGGCTTGATAGCAAGTCCGTCAATGCATTCATTTAACATGATTGAAACGTGGTATGTTTCCAAAAGAGAAAAATTTGAGATATAAACAAATTTACAAAAAATAGTAGGATGTTTGGAGGCTATTTTATCAAAATTGTCTCTTTTTTTTTGAGACCTTTTTGAATACCCTATCTTTGTCAAATAAATACTCAATTGTTCATGAAAAATTACCTGTTAATTGCATTGCTTTTCTCATTACAACCAATTTTAGCTCAAACGGGTTCTATGGTTAGGCAAGGTACATGGAGAGGTGAAATTTATTCTATTGGAGGGAAATTGCCAATTAATTTTGTTGTGGGAGAGGGCAAAAAAGATAAAATACCAATACAAATACAAAATGGTGCTGAAAAATTTTCATTTGGAGATGCTTATTTTCGAAATGATTCTCTAATTATTCCATTTGATTTATATGACTCAGAATTGGTTTTTGGAATTAATTCAAAAGAAAATTTAAAGGGTTTTTGGTTAAAAAGAAGAAATGGCTCAGTTATTGGAAGCTTAAAAGTAGAAGCAAATTGGGGCTCAGTAGAAAGATTTCGGAATTTATTTGAACCAAAAGTAAAGGTGGAGGGGAAATGGAAGACTGATTTTATTGGGGATGATGGTAAACCTAGTGTAGGAGTAGGCGTGTTTGAGCAAAATGGTTCCCAAGTAACGGGTACTTTTTTACGGACCTCTGGAGATTACCGATTTATGCAAGGGAATGTTAGTGGAGATAGTTTATTCTTAAGTTATTTTGATGGTTCTGCGGTTTATTTAATGAAGGCAAAAGTAAATTCAAACAATTCATTTTCAGGAATTTTTTATTCAGGATTTTCAGGTAAGCGAATCGTGAATGGCCTTTTAGATTCGAAGGCTACCTTGCCAGATTTAAAATCATTAACCCAATTAAAAGAGGGCACAAACTCAATTCAGATTTCATTGCCAAGTCCTTCCGGACAAATAATCAGTTTATCTGATGATCGTTTTAAAAATAAGGTTGTGGTTGTTGAATTAATGGGTTCTTGGTGCCCAAATTGTTTAGATGAATCAAGGTACTTAGCACCCTTTTATAAAAAAAACCAATTAAAGGGAATAGAAATGCTAGGAATTGCATTTGAATATTCAAGTGACCTAAAAATTTCTGGACCCAAAATAGAAAATTTCAGGAAACGTATTGGAATTGATTATCCAATTGTTTTTGCAGGCCAACCCAACGATGAAACCATTTCAAAAGTATTACCAAATCTTGAAAAATTAAATGGATACCCAACAACCTTTATAATTGATAAAAAAGGTATCGTTCGAGAAATTCATACAGGATTTTCCGGTCCAGGAACAGGTGTTTATTATACCGATTGGATTCATGAATTCGAGAAGACTATTCAAAAGTTGTTAAATGAATAATTGGTTTAAATTTGGTTTGATTTTTTGTTTGTTGATTCTTCAACAAACAAATATAATTGGTCAAGAAACCAACCCTAAAAAATGGTGGGTTTTGCCAGTAAGTTTAATAGGCTTAGGAATTGCCTCCTCCTCACAAGAGATAAAAAACGTTCAATCTGAAGTTTATCAAAATTCCTTTAATGGATTTCATACTTCTGTAGACAATTTTTTACAATATTCCCCAACATTAATCAATATTGGACTTAGCGTGACTCATCCGATTCCTGAGGCTAGAAATGCTAAAATTGGGCGTTTCGTTTTGGGAACACTTTCTTACACTTTAATCGTTCAGGGATTAAAAAGAAGTCTTTTAGTTACCCGTCCAAATGGTGGTGAATTTTCATTTCCTTCCGGACACACAGCTACTGCATTTTTTGGAGCACATTTATTGGCGAAAGAGGTTGGCAAAGAAAAGCCTTTTTTAATTTATTTGGGATATGGACTTGCTAGTTCAACTGCTTTAATTCGAATGGCAAATAATGAACATTGGTTGGCAGACGTTTTGGTTGGGGCAGGAATTGGTATTTCTGCTGCAGAATTTTCTTATTATTTATATCCCAAATTAAAGACAAAGTGGAAAGAAAAAAACGCTTTTAAAATCAATCCAATTCTTGGGAATCAATATTACGCTTTACAGATGAGCTATTCCTTATGATAAAATGAGATAGGTGACAGCACCTGCTACATAACCTAATAAAGCTATCAAGCTTATTTTTTTTAGGTACCATCCGAAAGAAATTTGTTCCATACCCATTACAGCAACACCTGCTGCAGATCCAATTATCAATAAACTTCCTCCCGTTCCTGCGCAAAATGCGATAAATTCCCATAATGAATGATCGGTGGGGAAATCAGTTAGGGAATACATGCCCATGGTTGCCGCCACCAATGGTACATTGTCAACAATAGAGGAAACGATACCAATTAGTAGTACAATTATATTTTGATTGCCCACTGAGCTTTGTAATAGCTGGGCTAATTGTTCTAAATAACCTAAACTTTCTAAGGCTCCAATTGCCAATAATATTCCTAAGAAAAATAAGATACTTGAGGTGTCGATTTTACTCAATGCATGTGCGACAGTGAGAGGCTTTTTGTTTTCTTCATCTTTTTCTGCATGCAAAATTTCAGAAATGATCCAAACGATGCCTAAAGCTAATAAAATACCCATGTAAGGTGGCAAATGAGTCAATGTTTTAAAAATTGGGACACCAATTAAACTTAAAGAACCAGCCCAAAGCATAATGTTCCCTTCTTTTAATTCTTTGGAAGATTGTTCTAGTTCTAAACTGGATCCACCCAGAGCCATTTTTTTTACCTTTGAACTAATTAATAGCAAAGGCACTATTAAAGATATTATAGACGGCAAAAAGAGTATTTTCATAATATTAAGTGCAGATACTTGACCACCAATCCATAGCATGGTTGTTGTAACATCTCCAATTGGCGACCAGGCACCTCCTGCATTGGCAGCGATTACAATTATTCCACCATAAAACCAACGAGTTTCTTTCTCTGCAATCAACTTCCTCAATAGCGTAATCATGATGATTGAAGTTGTTAAATTATCTAACAAGGCTGACAATAAAAAGGTAGCAATTGCACTTATCCAAAGTAATTTAACTGGATTTTCAGTTTGAATGAGTTTACTTATCATACGAAACCCTTGATGTGCATCCACTAATTCAACGATTGTCATGGCCCCCAAGAGAAAAAATAATATTTCTGCAGAGGAGGCTAAATGATGGGATAATTTTTCAGTTCCAGTATGTCCTTGTAAAATGGCAATAACTACCCAAACCAATACACCAGTCACTAAGGCTGTGGCCGTTTTATTTAATTTAAGAGGGTGTTCAAAGGCAATGGCTAAATAGCCAATTGCAAAAATGAATACTGCAATTATTTCCATGCCTAAAAATAGACTTTATAATTCTTAAAAAAAATACCCTAGACAGTAATCTAAGGTA
>JBEBDG010000130.1:0-6784 GCA_041157165.1 Bacteroidota bacterium | reverse complement strand
AGAACCTACCAATGTTTCCATTAAAGTAGTTTTCCCAGTACCATTTTTTCCAATCAATGCTACTTTCTCACCTTTTTGAAGTCCAAATGAAATACCTTTAAAAATCCAGCGTTCACCTAGGTTTCTGGAGATATTTTCAGCCGATAAATAATTCATCTTTTTGCTTATGAATGGGATTAGGATTCTTCCATTTCTTCGCGCATTTTTCTTTTCAATACGCGACCAGAAACACCAATACTGATTTCATATAAACCAAATAGAGGAACTGCTACAAGCAATTGAGAAATCATGTCTGGGGAAGGAGTAATTAAAGCTGCAATGAATAAAATAACTACCAATGCATGTTTTCTATATTCCCTCATAAAGGAGGGAGTCAAAATGCCTACTTGCGATAGGACATAGGCAATCATCGGTAATTGAAAAGTTAATCCGCAGGCTAGGGTTAACATCGATAACAAAGAGATGTAATCGTTGATATCAAATTGATTTTGTATCGATGGGTCTAATTTGAAATTAGCTAAAAAGTTGATAGCCATTGGGGCAACTACAAAATAGCCGAAAGCTACACCTAAGAAAAACAATAATGAAACCCAAAATACAGCACCTCTAGCTGCTTTTAATTCTTTATTTTTTAATCCAGGGGTTACAAAACGCCAAATTTCAAAGAAGGCATAAGGGAAGGCAAATAATAATCCAACAATGATGGATTGTGTAAGCGCCATCATGAATTGGCCGGAAACTTCTCTAGATTGAAGAATAAAGTCAGCTTTTTGCATGCAAAGGCTGGTCATCCCCGTCTCAGCCGCAATTTTACATAATAACTGATTGGTATAGAAATCTACTTTGGTTGGACCCATAATCACAATTCCAAAAATTTCTTCACGGAAAATCCAAGCAGCTATTGTAAAGATAACAATAGACGACAATGAGCGAATAATGTGCCAACGAAGTTCTTCTAAATGGTCGAAAAATGACATTTCGGTCCCATCTGATTCTTCTTTTTCTTCTTCTTCCCAATCCTGATCTAATGCCATAATCTATTATGCGTAAAGTGGGAATTGCTTCACCCACTCATTAATTTCATTTTTAATTGCAACTAAAACAGACTCATTTTCATGGTTCATCAAAGCTTTGTCAACCAGGTCAACAATATGTCCCATTTCTGTTTCTTTCATTCCTCGTGTGGTCATAGCTGCTGTTCCAACACGCATGCCTGAGGTGACAAATGGCGACTTGTCATCAAAAGGAACCATGTTTTTATTTATCGTAATATCCGCTTTAATCAATGTATTTTCTGCTATTTTACCCGTCAAACCTTTTGGACGAAGGTCAATTAACATCAAGTGATTATCAGTGCCACCAGAAATGATTTCATAACCTTTTGACAAAAAGGCCTTTGCCATTGCCTGTGCGTTCGACTGCACTTGCTTAGCATATGCTTCGAATGTAGGTGTTAAAGCCTCACCAAAAGCGATTGCTTTTGCTGCGATTACATGCTCTAATGGTCCGCCTTGCGTTCCAGGGAAAACAGCACCATCTAAGCATGCCGACATTAATTTTAAATCACCTTTCAAGGTTTTGAATCCAAATGGATTTTCAAAGTCATTTCCCATCATGATCAAACCTCCACGTGGTCCACGCAATGTCTTGTGGGTAGTAGTAGAAACAATATGACAATGTTGCATTGGATTATTCAATAAACCTTTTGCAATAAGAGCAGATGGATGAGAAATATCTGCTAATAAAAGTGCGCCAACCTGATCTGCAATAGAGCGTAAGCGTGCATAATCCCAATCTCTTGAATAGGCTGATGCACCACAAATAATTAATCTTGGTTTTTCCTTTAAAGCAGTTGCTTCTACTTTATCCCAATCAATTAATCCAGATTCCTTTTCTACACCGTAGAAAAAGGCTTGGAAATATTTTCCTGAAAAATTTACTGGGGAACCATGTGATAAGTGTCCTCCATGAGACAAATCAAATCCTAAAATTTTATCACCTGGGTTTAGAAAAGATAAAAATACAGCTGCATTTGCTTGTGCTCCAGAGTGTGGCTGAACATTTGCCCAAGATGCACCAAACAATTGTTTTGCGCGTTCTATAGCTAGGGTTTCCACTTCATCAACCACTTCACATCCCCCATAATATCTTTTTCCTGGAAGTCCCTCTGCATATTTATTGGTTAAAACACTACCCTGAGCCTCCATCACTTGAGGTGAAGTAAAGTTTTCAGAGGCAATTAATTCAATGCCAAATTCTTGACGATGCGCTTCCTTGTTAATTAAAGCAAAAATTTCATTATCGCGTTGGGTGGGAAAAGTGCTTGCAGCCATGGGTAATTTATGTTGTTCTTGTCTATAAGGCTACAAAAATACGACTTTATCTTTGAACAGAAAAACGATTTATTGATAAACTAAGTAGACAAATTTCACGTTAATATCAATTGAAATAATGTAAATTTGAAAAATTTATTTCCGTCGATGAAAATTAAATCATTCTTAACAGGTTTATTCCTGATTGTAGGGTTCATATTGCATGCAGAGAAAGTGATTCCCGCGAAGTGGTCATGGATGATGAAACCCTCTCAACCAAAGATTGGAGAAACTGCCGAATTGATTTTTAAAGTCAAAATTGATAAAGGCTGGTACTTGTATTCATCTGATTTTGATCCTGAATTAGGACCTGTGGTGACTACTGTTAATTTTACACCCAATCCCTCTTTTGAATTAATTGGAAAATTAAAACCGATCAATCCGCATTCAAAATTTGATAAAGAAATTTGGGGCGGCACCTATACCTATTTCACAGAATTAGGTGAATTTCGTCAAAAAATAAAAATTAAGACGAACAAGTGGAACATTGAAGGCAATTACGACTCGCAATCGTGTTCCAATGAATCTGGATTATGTGTACCAATCAAAGGAAATTTTAAGTTGAGTGGACAAAGCGAAATTGCGGGACAAACGGAGGTTGACAAGTCGGCGCCATTGCCTGAGGTTCGCGAAAATAAGACAATAAGTGCTAATGTAAAGTCCGATTCGCTCCAAATTAATCCAACCGAAGAGAAACCTAAATCAAACGAATCTTTATTTTCATTTTTCTTTATAGCGCTTGGAGCAGGATTTTTAGCATTACTTACCCCATGCGTCTATCCATTGATTCCAATGACTGTGAGTTTTTTCACCAAGCAAAGTGGCGGCAAAGGTTTGGCCTTCCTTTACGGTGCATTTATCGTTTTAATTTATGTGTTTTTTGGAACTGTATTAGCATTTTTTGCCGGAGCTAGTTTCGCTAATTTCTTGAGTACTCATTGGATTCCTAACCTTCTGTTTTTTGTTATCTTCATGTTGTTCGGAATATCCTTTTTAGGGGCTTTCGAAATCGTATTGCCATCTAAATTTGTAAATGATGTTGATGCTAAATCTGACAAAGGCGGACTGATAGGAGTATTTTTTATGGCTTTCACCTTGGTCTTGGTTTCATTCTCATGTACGGGGCCACTTGCTGGGTCTATTTTGATAGCTGCTTCCCAAGGTGTTTTTTTAAAACCAATCATTGGAATGCTTGGCTTTTCATTGGCTTTTGCAATTCCATTTACCTTATTTGCAATCTTTCCTGGAGTATTGAATAAAATGCCTAAATCCGGGGGTTGGATGAATGAAGTGAAAGTGGTTTTAGGTTTTTTAGAAGTAGCTTTGGCCTTTAAATTTCTTTCAGTTGCAGACCAGGTATACCACTGGCATTTATTAGATCGAGAAATATTTTTAGCGATTTGGATTGCTGTATTCACAGCAATTACCCTTTATTTATTTGGACTCATAAGCATGCCTCATGATTCTGGAAATAAAAAATTATCGGTTCTTCGTTCTTTGTTGGCTACAACTAGTTTGGCATTTGTTTTATACCTGTTGCCGGGTATGTGGGGTGCGCCGTTAAAAGGACTTTCTGGTTGGTTACCTCCAATGAATTCACAGGATTTTAAAATGACAGGCGGTGTTACAGCAAGTGATAGCCCTAAAATCAATGCTAAGTATAGTGATTTTTTAAAACTTCCTTTAGGACTGCAGGGTTATTTCGATTTCAATGAGGCCAAAGAAGCAGCTATTAAAGCGGGGAAACCTTTATTTATCGATTTTACCGGACATGGCTGTGTCAATTGCAGAAAAATGGAAGAATATGTTTGGTCTGACCCCAAGGTATTAAAAACGCTTAATGAAGATTACATAGTGGTAGCCTTATATTGCGATGATAAAACAGAGTTACCCGAGTCAACTTGGTATACTTCGAAAGAAGATGGACAAATAAAAAAAACATTGGGTGATCAAAATTTAGATTTTCAAATAACACGATTTGATTCCAATGCACAACCTCATTATGTCTTATTAGATCCTAGGAAAGATGCTGCTCCAATGGTTAAGCCTGTTGCTTTTGATCCGGATGTAAGCCATTTTATTCATTTTCTAGATGAGGGTCTACGAATTTATAGAACTAGTAAATAATGGAATTCGGTAAATATTTTGCTGTAATGTTTGGTACTGCCCTTAAATACATTGCCGGACCAATTACAGGCTTTAGCTTAGGACTTACCTGGTATGAAACCTTGATGGCCTCCTGGGTTGGATTTATGCTCACCGTACTTATCGTTGTTTCAATTGGTAAATTTGTAGTCAATTGGATTGCCAGTTTTAGGAAATCAAAACCAATTGTATTTTCAAAGAGAGCTCGCTATGCGGTAGGCATTTGGCAAAAATTTGGAATTAAAGGCATAGCAGCACTAACTCCTTTGATTTTCACACCGATAGGAGGTAGTTTATTGTCTTTGTCCTTCAAAGTGCCTTTGCCAAGAATTTTATTTTTTATGGCTATTTCAGGCATCATTTGGTCTTCATTATATACTTTGATAATTTATCAATTGACCTTTTTGAAGGCTTATTTGTTTTAGCATAAAAAAAGCCGGATTAACCGGCTTTCATATCTTTTAAAGGATTTCAATTATTTATTAAATAATTTTTCACGAATAGCATTCGTACGAACCTCTAATTCTGGCTTAGCTGTGTATTTGATTTTAGATTGTGCAGCTGCAGAATCTGGATGTATACCATACACATACTCATCTCCCTCACGTATATCTTTTTGCTTTATTCTGTTATTTTTTTGATAATCACAAGCAGTTGCAACTAAAGCAATCGCTAAAACTGGAAGTAAAGATTTTAATTTCATTTTTCAATTGTACAAATTACGTTGCAAAAATAGGAAAGAAAGTTGAAAGTTGAAAATTTAAAGTTGAGAGTTAATTTTATTCTAATTCTGAAATTAACTACTGTGCACTTTTCCCTTTCCAATTTCAACTACAATGCATTAATCTTCTCTTTCAAAAATTCCATCAATTCGCTGATGTATTTTTTACTAAAATTAAACTCAATACCTGCAGTGGCATAAATCTCTTTCATTGGTACGGTGTAGCCTAATGCAAGGGCATTTAAATATTGATCCAATGCTTTTTGTGGATTCTGGCAATAATTTCGCCAAACTGCCAGTGCACCTAATTGCGCAATTGCATATTCAATATAGTAAAAAGGTACTTCAAATAAATGTAACTGTTTTTGCCACACATTAGCCTTGTTTACTTCAAGTCCAGACCAATCGGTGACGGTATCACTGAACTTACTGTAAATTTTCAACCAAGCTGCTTCCCTTTCCTCAATGGAGTGTTGCGGATTTTCATAAATCCAATGTTGGAAGGCGTCTATGGTGGCAACCCAAGGAAGTGTTTCTAAAATATCTTCTAAATGTTTGATTTTGGCTCTTTTTTCTTCCTCTGGATCCGAAAAATACTCATTCCAATAATCCATTGTAATTAATTCCATACTCATGGAGGCTAATTCAGCTACCTCAGAAGGAACATTTCGAAAGGCATTTATGGGCAAATCTTTGTCCAAAATAGAATGGACAGCATGGCCACCTTCATGTAAAAGCGTAACCATGTCTCTAACTTGTCCGGCTGCATTCATGAAGATAAACGGGAAGCCACTTTCCTCTAATGGATAATTGTATCCTCCTGGATTTTTTCCTTTTCTAGAATCTAAATCAAATCGATTTAATTTGACCATTTCTTTTAAGCAATTGCCTAAAAAGGGATCTAATTTGTCAAAAACACGAATTGTTTTCTCTAACAAATCTTGTCCGGTTTCAAATGGTTTCAATGGTTTTCTTCCCTGAGGATCTACCGCCTTGTCCCATGGTTTGAGAGAATCCAGCCCCAAAGCATTTTTTCTTTTGGAAGCAAGTTCATTTAAAATTGGAACTACTGTTTCGGCCACTGCTTCATGGAATTCGAAACAATCAGCAGGGGAGTAATCAAATCGACCTAAACTTGCAAATGAATAATCTCTAAAATTTTTAAAATTTGCATTTATTGCTACTTGATGTCTTTTTTCAATGAGTTGATTGAAAAGTTTGTTTAGGTCTTCTTTTAAGGATAACCTTTTTGACGCAATTTTATGATATACCTTCTCTCTTTCCTCGCGATTGGTTGACTCCAAATGGGCAGATGCTTGTTGCAAGGTTTTTTCTACACCATCAATTTCTACCATCAAAGCACCCGTTAAAGCACCATATTCGGTCTGTAAATTATTTAATTCAGTAAACAATGGAATATTTTCTTCCCTAAAAATTTCAATGGCCTTTTGCATGCCTCTTAGCATGATTGAAAATCCAATGGTAGGCAATTGATCTGAAAACCCTGAATCAATTACTTTTTTATTCCAATCGTCATCAAAAACCG
>JBEBDG010000129.1:0-6842 GCA_041157165.1 Bacteroidota bacterium | reverse complement strand
TTCAGAACCTGTTCAAACCAATAAAGCTAATGCTTACATTGCTCGCATTATTGCAGATGAGGTCAGCATGAGTAAACGTTATACCTATGAGGTCTATGTAGATGGCAAAAAAGTAAATTTCAATTATCCTTTGGAATTTCAAACGCAAACTTTGTATCAATACAGAACAGAACCTCCTTCCTTTAGTTTTGTCTTTGGATCTTGTAATTACATCAATGAAGAAGCTACAGACCGACCAGGAAGACCTTATGGTGGAGCAGATGAAATTTATCAATCCATTTTAAATGTTAAACCTGATTTCTTGTTGTGGGGTGGCGATAATTTTTATTACAGAGAAGCCGATTGGAATACCAGGACAGGCATGATTCATAGAAATGATCACACACGTGGAGTTAAATCCATCCAACCACTACTTGCAAGTACACATAACTATGCCATTTGGGATGATCATGATTACGGACCAAATGATTCTGATCGCTCTTGGGTAAATAAACATACTGCTTTAGAAATGTTTAAATTATATTGGGGGAATCCGAATTATACCTTCCCTAATGAAGGCATCACAGGACAGTTTCAATGGGCAGATGTGGAATTTTTCTTGATGGATGATCGTTGGTTCAAAGCTCCAAATGATTTGAAAGACCCAACGAAAGATTATTGGGGACAAAAACAAATGAATTGGCTATTAGATGCTTTAACTACAAGCAAAGCGCCTTTCAAAATAGTTGTGAATGGTGGTCAAATATTAAATCCAGCAAAAATATTTGAAAATATGTCGAATTATGAAGCTGAGAGAAATCAATTGTTAGCTGAAGTCCAAAAAAGAAATATTGCAGGAGTTGTTTTTTTATCAGGAGATCGACATGTTTCGAGTTTATGGAAAATGGAACGTCCGGGAACTTATCCCTTATTTGATTTAACAGTTACCCCATTTACAGCAGGACCTGCAGTAGCACATCCTTTAGATAAAAACCCTTTATTAGTACCTGGAACTTTAACAGAAAAACGTGCGTTTTCAAAACTAAGTATATCTGGACCGGCAAAAGAAAGGGTATTAACAATAAATGTATATGACCATTTAGGAAAGGATTTGTGGAATTATACGATTAAAGCAAATGATTTGAAATAAAGATGGAAGTATTATTAAAACGTGTAGATGACGCCTTTCATTTTGAGGCTTTAGGGGCTTCAGGAGTACCTGTTCAATTGGATGCAGCTGAAGGAATTGGTGGACACAATGCCGGTGCCCGACCAATGGAATTATTGCTAATGGGATTAGGTGGATGTACAGCTATAGATGTTATTTTAATCTTGAAAAAACAACGCCAAATCGTTGAAGATTTTCAAATTCGATTATTTGGAAATAGAGAGAAAATTGAAGGAACGGAAAAGACGCCATTCCGTTCTATTACTATTCAATTTGAGCTAAAAGGAGAAATTGATCCACAAAAAGCTCAAAAAGCAATCGTGTTGTCTATGGAAAAGTATTGTTCAGCTACCGCCCAACTCGAAAGTAGTGCTATCATAACTCATACTTTATTAATTAACGGAGAAATTATATCAGCATAAATGAAGGCATATTTAGATTTATTACGTCATATCAAAGAAAACGGAACATTCAAATCCGATCGAACAGGAACAGGTACTAAAAGTGTTTTTGGATATCAAATGCGATTTAATTTGGAGGACGGATTTCCCTTGGTAACTACCAAAAAAACGCATATGAAATCAATAATTTATGAATTATTATGGTTTTTAAAAGGTGAAACCAATATTGCCTATTTAAAAGAAAATGGCGTAAGTATTTGGGATGAGTGGGCTGACGAACAAGGCAATTTAGGACCGGTTTATGGAAAGCAATGGCGTTCTTGGGAAGGGCCTAATGGAGAAGTTATTGATCAAATAAAAGAATTGATTCATACCATCAAAACGAACCCTGATTCACGTAGAATGATTGTCAGCGCATGGAATGTGTCAGACTTGCCAAAAATGGCATTAATGCCTTGCCATTCACTTTTTCAGTTTTATGTGGCTGATGGTAAATTATCTTGTCAATTATACCAACGGTCGGCAGACGTCTTTTTAGGAGTACCGTTCAATATTGCCTCTTATGCACTATTAACTATGATGATAGCTCAAGTATGCAATTTAGGCTTAGGAGATTTTGTATGGACTGGTGGTGATACCCATTTATATTCAAACCATATGGAGCAAGTTGATTTACAATTAAGTAGAGAACCTAGGGCCTTGCCTACTATGAAAATCAATCCAAATGTAAAAGATATATTTGAATTTCAATACGAAGATTTCACTTTAGAGGGATACGATCCTCATCCTGGAATAAAGGCACCTGTAGCGGTGTAATTTTGAGGAAAGAGGGATTAGAAATAAAACCCTATTCCCTATTCCCTATTCCCTCTTCCCTATTTAGGAGTTGCTTTTAGCACATCACAATCTTTGTATTCTTCATCTATAGAGATAAATACATCATCTTTGGCTTTGATAAACCATTCATCGATTGCATTATTTCTTTTTCTACTTAATGCAATTGCGGCAATTTTCTGATAATCATCTTTTAAATTAGCATAATGCGGAGCATGTTTGGCCTTGAAATAGATGATTCGCATGGCACTTCTCCCATCATCAGTACGATATTGAATAGGTGCTGAAATTGTACCAACTTTCATTGAATCTAAGGCAAAATAGAGAGCTGGGTCCATTGAACTATCAAAAGGCATTTTTAAGCCTCTAGTTTCAGGATCTAACATCATACCTCCCGCATCCTGGGTTGCTTTATCTTCCGAAAAATCCTTTGCAGCCTTTTCAAATTTCAAGGTATCTCTTTGGATAAGGACTCGAATGGAATCTAAAAATTTAGAAGGTTCAGTCAAATCTAATTTCTGGTAGTCCGGTCTTAATAAAATGTGTCTTGCGTGGTATTCTTGTCCACGTTGCTCTAACATCTGAATTAAGTGAAAACCAAATTCAGACTCTACAACATCAGATAATTGATTTGGTTTTAATTTCAAAGCAGCAGCTTCAAATGGTGGAACCATTTGACCACGTTTGGCAAAACCTAAATCGCCACCTCTTTTACCAGAACCTAAATCTTCAGAATAAATTTTGGCAATTTCTTCAAAACTTTCACCTTTTTCAACCCTCTTTTTGAACTCATTTAATTTGGTAATCAATTCTTGTTTTTGTTCTTTATTGGGTTGAGCCAATCTAACGATATGACCTACTTCCACTTCAGATGGCAAATAAGGTAATGAATCGGTAGGAAATGAGCTGAAAAATTGTTTAACCTCTTTAGGTGTTATTTTTATAGCCTCCGTAATTTTATCTTGCATTTTACGACCTACCAATTGTTCCTTAATAGAACCTCTTAAATCCTCTTTTAACGTTGCAATGGATTTACCAAAAGCCTCAACAATTGCTTTTGAAGTGCCATATTGGTTTTCCATTTGCTCCATCCTCGAATTAATTTCTTGTTCAATTCGCTTATCCTCAACGGTAACTGAATCAATTTCCGATTTAGCTAGCAATAATTTATTAATTACCAATCCTTCCAATAATTGACAACGAGTAGGCGTATTAACCGGATCAGAAGCTAAATATCGTTGATACTGCAATTCTAGATCCGATTTTAGGACGTAATAATTATCAACTTTAGCAATTATTTTGTCTAAAACTTCTCCTTGTTTCTCTTCTTGTGCAAAAATTTGAAAACTTCCCAATAAGAAGCAAAAAAAGAAAATGTTAGTTAATTTATACATATAATATTATTTCATTAAGGCATCTAATTCACTATATTGAATTTGAGCAGGGTATTGGTTTTTCAATTTATTTAACCAATTCTTTTCTAATTCAATTTGCAAATTACGAATAATTGTTGTTCGTGCTTCATCTAAACTTTTTAATCGTTCCGCTTCTTTACTTTTAATCTCTACAACTATTTTACGATTTCCCGTTTCTATCGTTTTATTTCCAATCTCTGCGTTTACATCCATTAAACTATTTTCACCTGGTAAAAAGTAACCTTCCTTTGCTTCTAAGGAACCCGGTTTAATAGAATTAAATCTTTTAATTACATCTTCCATTGACTGGGAATAAAATTTAAAACTGACACGAGCATTTTTTAATTTATCCGATTTAGAAGCCTGTACCAAAGCTGACTCGTCTTTTTCTATCAAGTGAGTAGATAAAACTCCTTTGGATTTTAATTGGGAAACAATGAAATTGACACGAGCTTGCGCTATGGTATCATTTTCAGAAGCATCTCTATGACCTGAGATTTCTAAAATATAATCTCGATTCTTCAATAATACATTACTCAAATCGGCAATCAATTTAACACCATTTCCTGTCAACTCTGTTGTCCCTAGTTTAAATTGCATTTCAGGATATCTTTTGTTCATTGGATAAGGAGCATTTTTCAACAATTCCAATGCATCAGATAAGGTTTTTGGAGAATCAGCTGAAATAAATTTACCATATACTCTTGCAGGCAATTTAAAATCCTGAATGTGCTTTTGAAAATAATTCAATTGATTCAAGCTATCTAATGAAGGTTCAAATATTTCCTTTTCAGTAATTTTACTAAACAAAGTCCCTTCTAAAAATTCTTGCATTTGTTCCTTAAAGGCGGGATATTTAACTTCTAGATTTTGCTCTTCTGCTTGTAAGGCAAGCGATTCAACATATTCAGTAAAATAAGTTTCTTCTGAATTAGAAGGCAAATATCCTAAAGATTTTAATTTTCTCTTTTGCTGTAACTGAACAAATTGATAAAAATCTTTTATCAAATAATCTTTACCACCAACTGTAAAAAGTTTAAATTTCAAAAAATCTTCATCACCTATTCGATCTATTGAAATTCTATCTATCGCTACTTTTTTATTAGTTTCATTGATAGCAATATTGTTTTCCAAAAATACCTTTTTCATAAACGATTGACGAATGATTTCTGCTCGTTCCTCATCACTCATGACCTTCTGACGAATAAACTCAGCCATTTCCTCAAATGATAAAAGCGGTTTTTTATCTAATAACTTAAATACTTGCCAGCCCAAATTCGTTCGGATGGGTACTGAGATATCTCCTAATCGTTGTAATCCAAATAACTTATCTTGTAGCTCCTCACTTAAATCAGATGAAAAATACCATCTTCTCAATTCACCACCTCTTCCACGTGAATATGGGTCATCTGAATAGGTTTTACACACCTCTTCAAAAGAATCGCCATTTTTTAAATATAAGTCTACTGTTTCAATTTTTTTCTTTGCTTCCACTTGTAAGTTTGTTGGAGCATCAATCGATACCGAAGACAAAATATGAGCTAACCTTATTTTTCCTTGATTAGGCCTAGATTTTAATAATTTTACTATATGAAAGCCAGCCTTGGTTCTGAATGGTTTAGAAAATTCTCCCAATGCCAACGAATAAACATTTGTTTCAAATGGATATTGAGTCTGTAAACTGCTAATATAGCCTAACATTCCTCCTTTAGATGAAGTTTGGGTATCCTCTGAATATTTTAAAGCCATTGCTGAAAAATCTTCCCCTAGCTTTAACTTTTTGTAAATATTTTCAATTTTTTGCAGGGCGATTAGTGTATCGCCAGGACTTGGATTTGCACCTAATTTTACTAAAATATGAGCAACCTGTTTTTCCTCTCGCATCCTTTGATAGGCCTCTCGAACTAATAAGTCCACTTTTTCATTATCGATTAGATAAGGGCTTGCTAACTCTTTTCTAAAACTTTGATACTCTTCTTGAAATCCTGGGGAGGTCAATAAACCAGCTTGTTCCGCTGCTAAAATTTTATATTGATAATCTAAGTAATCATTCAAAAATTTTGCCTTATTATCAGAGCGAACAGAATCACTTTCAACCAAACGCTTGTAATCCATTGTAAAACGTTCGGCTGTTATTTTTTTGGGCCCTAATTGAATAAGACCTTGACCTCTAACAAAAAAGAAGGAACAAATAAATAAACTACAAAATAAAGCCAATCGGCTATTGATCAAATTCATAAAACAACACCTCCTCTACAAATACCAATTTCAAAATCCTTCAAAATTACGAAAATAAACCTAAATTTCCCTATCGAATCATTTCTTTACTATGAATTTGATACCTTAAAATATAGTTAAAATTCGTTAATGATTTTCCCTTCTTCTCAAATACTTCCTTTTTACTTCTAACAAAATCATACACAGGCATTTCTTTTTCAGGCCATTGAACCTCTGAAACTCCTATTATATCATTTTTATCCTTTTTAGCTAACCATTGTAAACCTAAGCCTCCCACTCTAGAACCCCATAAAAACCAACCCACAGGATTAGATACAGAACTCCACTCCAGCAAGGTAATTGGTACTTGTACCAAACCTCCAATCTGATTAATTTGTCCGATTGCTTTGTTTAAAGAAGTATAATCATCCACCTCCCAAATAGATATTTGAACACCCAAAGTTTGATTTTTTTTCACCAAAACTTCAGGTAATTTAATAGAATCTAAGGATATCACATTGCCTTTTTTGATCCCTTGCAAGAAACTTGTTCGATTAAAGGATTCAACTAATTTTCCTCTTTCAAAAACGGAAATAGTGGCTATTAATAATATTTCATCTTCTAAAGTTAATTTTTCTTGAATTTCATTACTTTTTAAATCCTGTAATTCCAATCTAATTCTTTTCAAGTATTCAGGTTCCCTCAATAAACTTTTATCTTCTTTTTTAAGCAATACTACTTGTGGCTTTTTTTGACAAGAGTATAACATGAACCCTAAAAAAAATAAAACAATCAATTTATACATTCCGGTCTTTTATTTTTTTTGAA
>JBEBDG010000128.1:0-6846 GCA_041157165.1 Bacteroidota bacterium | reverse complement strand
TTCTGGTAATTCAGAGAAAATTAATAAATGGCATGCATTTGCGGGTATTGCACAACCTGAATTGTTTTTTCAATACATTGCCGACCAATATGACTTATTGACCTGTCAAACGTTTGCTGATCATTACACATATCAAGAGTCGGAATTAGTGGAATTTAATAAAAAAGCTGCTGAAATGAATGCTGACGAAGGTTTTATCTGCACTTATAAAGATTATGTGCGTTTAATTCCTTTCCTAAACAAGTATCCATTTTTTGGTTCGAAATTAAGTTATTTACCCATGGAGATTTATTTCTTGCGACAGGAATCTGAATTTATGAATTGGTTTCGTACAGAATTACAAAAAAGTACGTCTTAATTTATGTACCTTTGCAAGGTGAAAAAGTTGTATTATTTTCTTTTTATCTTGTTCTTGAGTTTTTCACTTGAGGCCCAATTTACATCCCAGGGATCAACTGGTTTTGGAGGTGATCAAAGCACTAATCCCAATGCTGGATTTCCGAGTAACAACCTACAAAAAGTTGATAAAAATAATAAAAGAAAATCTGGCAGAGAGGCATTAGACGATAGTACCCGCTTAAAGTATGGACCCAATACTGTATATTTTCAATTCGAAGATGATGTTGTAAATGGTTCTTCTATCAAACGAAGAATTGACACAAGTTTAACGCTGTTTCAGCGTTATTTGTTCACTGAAAAAGTAGGTTTTTTATTTCAAGATTTAGGAAATCAAGGAACAGCTTTGCGTCCTTTGTTTTTAACTTCATCAGATCAATTAGGTACCCAAACGGGTTATAATGCTTATATGCCTTATGCCATGCAAGCTAAGGATGTAAAATACTTTAACACAAAGTCACCCTATTCGGATGTGGAATATTATTTGGGGGCAGGTGGACAAACCCGATTGAATTTTGCATTTGCTCGCAATGTCGATTCTCTATGGAATGTTGGTTTTGAATTACAAAGAGTGGTTGCTGATAAAGTTTTAAGTGATGCAAGTTCACGAAGCAGTGATAAATCGTTGTTAGGACAATGGGGATTACTCATTCACTCTAATTATCAGTCCCGTAATGGTAAATACCGGATTTTAGGACATATCAATTATTTTGATCAAGGAACGAAAGATCAAGGTGGAGTGAAAGAAAGTCAGGGTTTAAGCGCCCTAGATCTGTTGAATTATACGGATAATGCCGCTATTTTAGAAGATGGTGCGACTGAAAGCAATGATAAATTCATTAAATTTCATGTATATCATGAATTTATTGGTTGGAAAGGTCTTCAATTATTTCAGTCATTAGATATTCAAAATCGAAGTATTAAGTTCAAAGATTTGGCCTTTCAAAATAATTTGAACAATGGATTTTATCCGAAAACATATATCAATTATATCCAAGCACCTGATAAAGATTCTTTGTACAACGAAATCCAATGGAGAGAATATGCTCATCAAACAGGTTTGAAAGGCGTATATAAAGGATTTCTATACAGAACTTATCTCAAACAACGATATTGGTCAGCTTATAATCCGGTAGAAAATGCTAGTATAGATCGTTTGGAAAATACACTTGGTTTGGTCTTACAACAATCGATAGGAAGTCAAATAGATTTTACGGCTCAAGGTGAATACTTGATAGGTTCGGATTACTTATTGAATGCTCAATTAACTTCCCCTTTGTTGAACATTCGTTTTAAAAATATCTATTTTAGCCCAACTTTAGTTTCCAATTGGACCTATAATACCTCTTTTCGTTGGAAAAATAATTTAGATAATACACTTTCTACCGAATTAGATGCTGAAGTTAATTTAGGTAAATCTTCATTTTATTTGAAGCCAGGTGCCTTGGTTCAACGATTATCCGGTCTCGTTTATTTTGATACCAAGGGAAATGTAGCACAAAGCAACGAGGGAATTGCTGTTTTTCGCCCTCGTTTAGATATTGGAGGAAAATTTGGAAAATTAAATTGGTTTACAAAAGCCTATTGGAATACTCAAACAGGACCAGATATTTTTAGAAGTCCAGCGGTTGTTTTTCAAGGAAATTTGTCATTAGATTTACAATACAAAAAGTTATTATTTACGCAAATAGGAATCGATTTTCATCACCATTCAAACTATTTTGCGCCAGCATATCAACCAGCATTGCAACAATATTTTTTACAAAATAGCTTGAATATTCCTGCCTTTACTCAAGTTGATGCCTATTTAACAATGCGTATCAATCGAGTGCGGTTATTTTTTAAATTCAATAATGCTCTCCAAGGACTTCTAGATTCCAATCATTATACCGCTTATTTACATCAATCCATGTATCGTTCTTTCGGGTATGGAGTGCGCTGGTTATTGTTCGATTAAATTTGTCAGTAATATTACCTGGTTTTTCCAAAAATTTGAGGATTATAAGGTAAATTCAAGTTCACAATTTAAGTATGCAAAGATTTTTAGAAAGGGTAAGCCAACATTTAATTCAAAACCATGGAATGGATGGTTTGAAAAACCTAGTGGTTGTTGTTCCCTCTCAACGATCTGCTTTATACCTGAAAAAGGAGTTAGCCTTAGCTATAAAAAAAACATTCATTGCTCCAAAAATTTTCGCAATTGAAGATTTTGTGCTTCAAATGACGGATGGCAAATTAATCGATGCCACGGAGTTATTATTCAAGGCATTTGATGTTTTCAAATCAATTGAGCAAGAAATGAATCTGAATAAATTTGTGGTTTGGGGTAACCTGATGTTGCGTGATTTCGATTTGCTTGATATGTATTTAGTTGACCCCAACCAATTATATGCTTTCTTGTCAGAGGTTAAATCAATAGAAAGGTGGGGAAAAGAATATGGAGAGGAAGATCTGGATCAATATCTTACACCCAATACACGTAAATATTTTCATCTTTACGATCATTTAAATATTGTTTATCATCAATTATCAAATTATCTCAATGAAATAGGTAAAGGTTATCGAGGTAAATACTTTCGGCAATTGGTTCAAGATTTGCAAGCTGGAAAATCCTTCCCAATAAACTTTGATCATTTGTATTTTGTGGGTTTCAATGCACTTTCTAAATCTGAAGAAGAATTATTTAGAATTTGTATCAATAAGGGCCATGCAACAACGCTTTGGGATACAGATTCCTTTTATTTAGAGAATAAATTTCATCGTGCTGGAAATTGGTTGAGAGACTATTCGAATCCATTTTCCAAAAGGTATTTATCGAAAGATACTTTTTTATGGAAAAATTCTTTTTTTAAAGATGATTCCAAAGAGGTTTCTGTGATTGGTTTTGAAAATCCTAGTGGTCAGATTTATGGAGCCTTGCAATTAATTGATGAATGGGAAAAAACCTATGGATCAGACGAACAAATTGCCCTAGTTTTAGCAGATGAAAATCTTTTAGATCAGGCATTGAACTATCTTGGAAAATACAAAGATCGACTCAATATTACCATGGGACTTTCATTGAAAAAAACCCATGTTTTTGAATTAATTGAAGCTTTTTGGAACCTAATTAATCATCAAAGAGAAAATCGATTTTCTATTCCACTGATTGAAAAATGTTGGGAAAATCCTTTGATGAAAAATTATTTTTCTTTTCAGTATCATAAAAATCAAATTGATTTTCATCGTTCTTGGCGTGCCAAATACAGTGCCTTTGATTTTCGGATTTCATATAAAAATTTGGAGGATTTAATGGATCCTTTTCCAATTTTAAAAACATTTTTCTCCAAAAACTCCCCAAGTTTTTTAGAGGCATTGAATCGTTTGGATCAAATGTTATTTACTGTTCTAACTGCTGTTAAAACAAATTCTTGGAATTACCAGCACGATGCAGTTCTGATGGTCAAAGATCAGATTCAAAAGTTAAGAGAAGTGTTGGAGGGTAGAGAGGAATTGCAATTGAAATCTGGAATTAAGTTGTTAAAACAACTAATATTACAACAAAAATTAAGTTTTGAGGGTTCGGAGAAAAGGACATTGCATGTCATGGGACTTTTAGAGACGCGTAATTTGGATTTTGACCGAGTTATTATTTTATCCTTGAACGAAGGTATTTTACCAGCCGCTCAAAAAAGAAATAGCTTGATTCCAATGGACATTGCTTCCATGACATTATTTGATTTACCTACCTTCACTCAAGCAGATGCAGTTACTTCTTACCATTTTCATCGATTGCTTCATCGCCCAAAAGAAATAGTTTTTTCACACATCATAGCTGGTGAAAAAAGTGCTGCAAAAGAAGAAAGTCGATTTATCAAGCAATTACGAATGGAATGGCCTGTTTATAATTCAACAGTAAAATGGAATGAATATAATGCCGTTTTTGAGGGTTCTCAGGAGGCCGTTTTTTCCGATTGGCAAGATGTTGAAAAGACACCTGAAATTCTCCAGAAAATCAAGGATAAATTAACTGGCCGAGGCCTTTCTCCCTCTGCTTTGAATACATTTTCTTCTTGTGGAATGCGTTATTACTTAGCACAAGTGCTTGGTCTTCGAAAAGAGCAACAAGTAGATGACGAAATGGGAGCCGATGTTTTTGGAACGTGGATTCATAAGTTTTTAGAAAAACTGGATGATGAAATAGTGAAGCAATACCAGGGAGACTATTCGAAAGTGGATTGGTTGCAAGTTCAAGGTGAAATAGAGGTTCGCCTTCAAAATGCTTTAGAACAGATTAAAGATGAGAAAGGTGCATTTGATGTAGAGAGAGGATTTAATGTGATTTTACAAGAAGTTGCTAAGAATATTTTAACCCGTTATTTGAATGATTTACCCAATTGGAATCAGGGTTCGGTTCAAGTGATTGCACTTGAAACTTCCTTAGAGTATGAAACAAGCATAATGGTCGGAGAGGAGCAAATGTCAATTCATTTGCAAGGAAGGGTAGATAAAATTGATTTAGTCAATTCCCATGAAGTACGCATAATAGATTTTAAAACGGGAAAAGTACAAAAGGCTGACCTTTCGGTTCCAAAAGATTCTAATTTATTCGAAGCGCTCACATCCTACGATGGTAAAGAAAAGTTGGTGCAACTTTGGCTATACAAGCTCTTCTTATTGTACGAATTACAAAAAAGTAATTCACAACAATCTTTTATGGAAATATTAAAAGAAAGGTCGATTTTCATTAATCCAGGTATTATCTCCTTCCGAAATTTAAAAGAACAAATTTTACATGCCAATTTGGAATTTGAACCAGGAGAAAATGTGCATGAATTTATGCAAAAGTCGAACGAAGTAATTTCTTTTTGGGTTAATGAATTATTAGATCCCACGCAAAAATTTACCAAGACAACCGATGAGCAAAAATGTAAATATTGCGAGTTTGCAAGTATTTGTCGACGAGATTAGCCGATTATTCTCTAAATTTGTAAAAAATTAATACACATGACCTTCAACGAAATCGACGAACGAATTAAATTATTAGCTTCTCAACGAGGACCTTTAGGGGTTTCTTTTAAATTCTCTTTCCCAGGTGGAATCATTGTGGTAAATGCAGACGGTACGGTTTCAAACGAAAATCTTGATGCCGATTGTACCATTGCTGCCACGGAAGAAACTTTCAGCGATTTAATTGGTGGAAATTTGAATCCGATGATGGCAGTAATGACCGGAAAAGTAAAAATATCGGGTGATATGTCGGTTGCCATGAAATTACAAAACTTGTTGTAATGGATTTTCAGGATACCATTGTTGCTTTGGCCACCCCACAAGGAGTGGGTGCTATTGGCGTGATCCGCTTGTCGGGTTCGCGAGCCATTACATTAGTCAACTCGGTATTCAAAGGAAAAGATTTAAGCAAGCAAGCAGCCAACACAATCCATTTTGGACGATTGATGCAAGGAGAGCAGATTTTAGATGAGGTATTGGTCTCCTTGTTTCATGCCCCAAAATCTTACACAAAGGAAGAAGTAGTAGAAATATCTTGTCACGGTTCTCCCTTTATTCAAGAAAGTATTTTGCAATTAATGGTAGAACAAGGCGCAAGACTTGCTCGACCGGGAGAATTTACCCAACGCGCCTTTTTAAATGGCGCTTTTGACTTGGCACAAGCTGAGGCCGTAGCCGATTTAATTGCCTCCGACTCCAAAGCAGCGCAACAAGCGGCCATGCACCAATTGAGAGGTGGATTTTCGAAAGAATTAGCTCAATTGCGTGAGCAATTGATTCATTTTGCATCCTTAATTGAGCTTGAATTAGACTTTTCAGAAGAAGACGTCGAATTTGCTGATCGTGACGATTTAAAAGCCTTAGTTATTCAATTAATGGAGCGATTACAGCCCTTATTGGACAGTTTTAAGACAGGTAATGCCATTAAAAATGGAGTAGCAACTGTGATTATCGGTAAACCCAACGCCGGTAAATCAACGCTTTTAAATGCCCTATTAAACGAAGAAAAAGCAATCGTTTCAGACATAGCTGGTACCACCCGCGACAGTTTGGAAGACGAATGGATATTAGGTGGAGTTCGATTCCGTTTAGTAGACACGGCCGGATTGCGAGAAACGAGCGATGTAATTGAAGCCATAGGAGTAGAACGTACGCAGGCTTGGGTAAAAAAGGCACAATTGGTCTTATACATGGCAGATGCCAGCGTTGAAAGTCCTGAAACCCTTAAAAAGGCTCTTGTCGACTATGCCGATTTAGAAGTTCCTTTGATTTTAATCATCAATAAAATTGACCTAGCTAAAGAAGTTGACCGCAAAAAATGGGAAGGTTTGCACGAAAACCAAGTATTGATTTCTGCCAAAGAGAAAATCAATTTACACGAACTCGAGCAATTATTATTGGATGCAGTAGGCATTCATAACCTCAATCACCAAGGTACGCTTGTCACCAATATTCGTCATT
>JBEBDG010000127.1:0-6884 GCA_041157165.1 Bacteroidota bacterium | reverse complement strand
TTTAAGGCATCTTTCACTTGACCCGCTTCAGTAGGACTTGCAAATTCTACCACATAAGAACGACCACCTTTGAAATCAACACCCAAATTGAAACCACCTTGCATGAATAACACCACACCACCGATTGCAATTAATATCCAAGAAAACCAATAAGAGTACTTACGTTTTCCGATGAAATCGAAGTTCATACCCTTGAATAAATCTCTTGAAATAAAAGTTTCAAAAGTCATTTCTTTCTCACGACCTGATTTAATAGCACGATTAGCCATCCAATCAATTAAGATATGAGATATATAAACGGCAGTGAACACGGAAGTCACTAAACCAATACATAAAGTAACACCAAATCCTTTAACAGATCCTGAACCAAAAATGATCAAAATTATACCAATCAAGATAGTTGTTACGTTTCCGTCGATAATCGCACTCAAGGCTTTTTCGTATCCTAATGAAATAGACTCTTTTAAACTTTTTCCTTTATGCAACTCTTCTCGGATACGCTCATTGATCAATACGTTCGCATCCACTGCCATACCCAAGGTAAGAACAATACCGGCAATACCAGGCAAGGTTAATGCTGCTTGAATCTGAACCAAAACACCTGCAATGAAGAATAAGTTAACCAATAAAGCAAGATTTGCCATCCAACCAGGAGCACCATAATAACCTATCATGAAAACGATTACCAATAAAAGTCCAATGGCCATTGACATATACCCCTGATTAATTGATTCATTTCCAAGAGATGGCCCAATGAACGCGTCTTCCACAATACGAGTTGGAGCTGGCAATTTACCTGCCTTTAAAACATTAGCTAAATCCTTTGCCTCTTCCACAGTAAATGACCCAGAAATAGAAGATCTACCACCTGGAATTTCTCCATTGATAACTGGAGCAGAATATACGTATCCATCCAACACAATCGCAATACGACGACCTACATTGGCACCGGTAAGATTTTTCCAAATACGAGCACCTGTACCATTCATTGACATAGATACCTCTGCCTTACCTGCTTGGTCATAATCTTGAGAAGCATCTGTGATCACATCTCCTTCCAAAGGTGCAGATTGTCCTTCCCCTTTTTTCAATGCCTCCAATCCCAAAATTTCATCTCCATTGGTTGCCTCAACACCTTTTGCATTCCAAGCAAAAGTTAAATTGGCAGGGAACAAAGCCTTAATATCCGCACGACGGAATAATGCATTCACTCTTGCCGTATCTTTACGATAAACACCCAGACCGTTGCCCATTTGAACAAATAAATTGCTCAAAGCATTACTAGTGTCTGCCTTTGCTTTTCCAGTATCTGCCTTTGGAGTCTGTGCCAAGGCATTACCCAAAGCATTGGAAGCAGTATCTTTAGCTGCTGGAACAGCAGCTGCTGCAGGAGCTATTTTAGCTTTTGCCTCTTGCGCAATGATTGCTGCCATTGCATTTAGACCAGATCCATATTCATTCAATTCATAACATTCAATGAACTCTAATTTAGCAGCGCCGGATAATAATTTACGCGCTCTTTCTGGATTATCTACACCTGGCAATTCAACTTGAATACGGTTAGAACCTGGCAAACGTTGAATATTTGGATTGGCTACACCAAATTTGTCAATACGAGCTTGAATAATTTTGTATACACGATCAACCGCTCCATCAATTTCTGCATCCACTACTTTTTTTACCTCAGAATCTGATGAATTATAATCAATCTTACCCCTATTCACAGAATTAGCAAAAATGCTTGATAATTTCTGGTTTGGTGCAATTCTTGCAAATGCCTCATAAAATAATTCGTTAAAAGGTTTTGTGGAAGTTGCTTGAGCTTTTGATGCTTCTTGCAATGCCTTTTCAAAATTTGGATCATTGCTTTTTCCAGAAACTGCACGTAAAATTTCAACTGGAGAAACCTCTAAAACAGCATGCAGACCACCTTCTAAGTCCAAACCCTTGTGCAAGGCATAATTAGTTACCTCTTGAAAGGTATAACCCAAATAAACTGATTTTTTCCAAAGGGAATCTATAAAATGTAATCTCTTAGCAGGATCATATTTTCCATCTTTTGAGGTAGCATATTGAATTGCCTCTTCTCTTAATTGATTGGCCTTCCATGTAAATGATAAAAAGAAAATACACAAGGCAGAAATAATTGTCGAAAGCCAAATAATGGCACTTTTGTAACGCATGGTAATTGTAATTATGAATTGATAATTGTTAAGTAAAATTGAAAATGGAGAGTGGAAAGTGGGGAGTTGAAAGTGGAAAATGATTTCAAAGTACTTTTATTGTTATCACTTTCCACTTTCAACTCAGCAATTTCAACTTCTCAGGGTGCCAAAGTAGAAATATACTGTGTAAACAAAATGGCAAATATTTTGTTTTTGGCAAATGTAAAATGATTCTTAATAGTTTGTTTAACAATTGGAAATTCAATTGTTACTATCGTTTTGAAGACAAAATCACTTGGAAAATCAAAAGTAGGGGTTGGAGAACTTTGATAAGTACTTTGCTCCGAAACCACATATTTCCCTGGAATTTTAGACTCTTTAGTTGGTTTAGACTTGTTAGTCTTTTCAAAAGAATGTATATGTAAAGACAGTTGTCCCAACAGCATCCAACAGATGGCTGGTAAAACCAATAAAATAGTAAATAACTTTTTTGTCTTTTGCATAATGAGGAGCAAAAATAGGATATTTTTTGAATGAATACATATATTTACTTAAATAATTAAGCTAAACCTTCGAAATTTTGTAAATTTGGTTTTCCAACGTACCATGTACAACTATCTCGCTAAAGAAAATATTCAGCATTTCATTCAAGAAGCCTTGAAAGAAGATGTAGGCCCTGGCGACTTCACCTCACTTGCTACCATCCCTAACCATTCACAAGGAAAGGCACAATTAATTGTAAAGGACGAAGGAATAATAGCTGGAGTAGAAATGGCGATTTATATATTTGAAGAGGTAGATCCAGCTTTGGAAATTGTTATTTTTATCAAGGATGGACAATATGTCAAAAAAGGTGATATTGTGCTCCATGTGAAAGGAAATAGCCATTCAATTCTAAAAGCGGAACGATTAGTCCTCAATTGTATGCAAAGGATGTCGGGCATTTCGACCTATACCAGAAAACTTTGTGACATTATTTTAGGAACAAAGACACAACTTTTAGACACTAGAAAAACAACACCTAATTTCAGAATTGCTGAGAAATGGGCCTGTAGAATTGGCGGGGCAGTTAATCACAGATATGGTTTGTTTGATATGATTCTAATCAAGGACAACCATGTGGATTATAGCGGAGGTATTAAACAAGCCCTAAAAAACACATTTGAATATTTAAAAACAAATCAATTACCTTTGAAGGTTGAAATAGAAGTTAGAACCTTTGATGAACTACAAGAAGTTTTATTAATTGGAGGGGTTGACCGAATTTTATTGGACAACTTTAGCCCCGAACAAATCAGAGATGCTGTCCGCTTGGTCAATAATCGATTTATAACAGAAGCTTCCGGTGGTATCAATGAAGCTAGTCTTCGTAAGTATGCTGAAACGGGGGTTGATTACATTTCAATGGGAGCATTGACCCATCAGGTTAAAAGTTTAGATTTAAGCCTTAAGGCCTTTTAAAATGAATTTAATAGAAGAAGCACAACAGGTTGGATATATTAGTAGAACCACTCCCAAAGGAGATGAATTAATACAGGCTATTCAAAAGCTAAAAAAAGAAAAAAATGCAGTTATTCTTGCCCATTATTACGTGGATGGAGAATTACAAGAATTAGCCGATTATGTTGGTGATAGTCTTGGCCTTTCACAAGCTGCTGAGAAAACAAATGCGGACCTTATCGTGTTTTGTGGTGTACATTTCATGGGAGAAACTGCCAAAATATTAAACCCCAATAAAAAAGTAGTTGTGCCTGATTTCAATGCGGGTTGCTCATTGGCAGATTCCGTTCCAGTTGAAGAATTTAAAGCTTTAAAAGCTAAGCATCCAGATGCGATTGTGGTGAGTTATATCAATTGCTCTGCTGAAATAAAAGCATTAACTGACATTATTTGCACTTCATCTAATGCTGTTCAAATTGTTGAATCCATCCCAAAAGACAAAGAAATCATATTTGCCCCGGATGCGAATTTGGGTAGATATGTAGCTCATAAAACGGGTAGAAATCTCATCTTATGGGAGGGTGCTTGCATGGTACATATCGATATTTCTTTGGAAAAACTTCAAAAATTAAGATATGAATTTCCGGATGCCTTGTTAATTGCACACCCGGAGTGTAAAGAAATAATCCTAAAAGAGGCTGATTATGTTGGTTCTACCACTGCCCTTTTGAGTTTTGTTGAAAAATCACCGAATAAAACATTTATTGTAGCAACAGAAGCGGGGATTCTACACAAAATGAAATTAGCAGTACCTGATAAACATTTGATACCTGCACCTGCCAATGAACAAAATACGTGTGCTTGTAGCGAATGTCCCTATATGAAAATGAATACATTGGAAAAACTTTACAATGCATTATTTTACGAATTACCTGCTATTGAAATAAAAGAAGATATTAGAGTACCTGCTTATAAAGCCCTAAAAGCCATGTTATCAATAAGCAAATAACCGAATAAAAATGAACAAAATTATCAAAAACGTATTCCTATTATTGTTAGTTCTTGGCATGTTTCAGGAAGCTGCAGCTCAAATTGGTAAAAAGAAAAGTGTAGATGACCTTACCGATGCCGAAGTGGCTGCCTTTTATCAAAAAGCACAAGCTAGTGGGATGTCTGAAGTTCAAATTGAAAAAGCTGCGAAGGCACAGGGTTATCTACCCGCCGATATCCAAAAAATGCGCGAGAGAATCAGCCGAATAAATGCTGAAACAAGTGCAAAAGAACAAGGAAAAAATGTCAATAAAATTTCTTCTACAGCAGAAATTAGAGCCACCACTACCACAGCCGTAAGAGAGAAAACTGGTAATTTGGATTTGGTTGAAAGTTCTAATCAAAATCAAATTGATGAAGAAAATATCCTCAAAACATCCAAATTAGAGCAAAAATCTCTTGCAATTTTTGGACAAGATTTGTTCAATAATAAAACTTTGACATTTGAACCTGATTTACGAATTGCTACCCCCAAAAATTATATAATCGGACCAGATGATGAATTAAATATTGATGTTTTTGGAGATGTTTTAGATAATTTTAAAGTGCGAGTGAGTCCTGAAGGTACCGTAAAAATTCTAAACTTAAGCCCAATTTATGTGAATGGTTTAAGTATTGATGTGGCCTCTGAACGAATTGTTTCAAGAATGCGCCAATTGTATCAGGGTTTAAATCGTCCAGGTAGTGGCGCTTCAGCGGTAGTAACGCTCGGAAATGTAAGAAGCATAAAGGTAACAATCGTTGGAGAAGCGAAAGTTCCTGGTACCTATACAATTTCGTCTTTGGCGACAGTATTTAATGCACTTTACCAAGCAGGAGGTCCAAGCAATAATGGATCCATGAGAAATATCAAAGTTATCCGAAATGGAAAGATTATTCGTGTTTTAGATATATATGATTTCCTATTAAGAGGTGACCAAAAAGATAATATACAATTACATGATCAAGATGTCGTTCGAATTTCGGATTATGAAACGCGTGTAAGTGTTTTGGGGGAGATCAAGCGTCCAATGATTTATGAGACCACCAAGTCAGAAACCTTGAAAGATGTTTTACGGTTTGCTGGCGGATTTACTGATAAAGCCTATACCTACACCATTCCTGTCACAAGAAACACCTCAAGAGAACTGAAGCTGTTAAATGTAACTCAAGAGGAAGTAGCCAATTTTTTACCAAACAATGGTGATGTTTACAAAATTGGAGCCATTCTGAATCGTTATGAAAATCGTGTTGAAGTAATTGGTGCCGTATTTCGTCCTGGGGAATATGCAATTGAAAATGGTTTGACGACTGTTAAAGAATTGGTTAAAAAAGCAGAAGGCTTAAGAGAAAATGCCTTTTTAAATCGAGCTATTTTAGCAAGAAAAAAAGAAAATTTTGATCCAGAGATTGTTTCCATTGATTTAGGTAAAATTCTTCGTGGTGAAGCGGCAGACATAGCTTTACAAAGAGAAGATATTTTAACAGTTTATTTTCAAGAAGAATTGAAAGAAAAACAATCGGTAAGTATTGATGGACAGTTGAATAATCCTGGTACTTTCGATTTTTACGATGGAATGAGATTGGGCGATTTAATTCTTTTAGCAAGAGGCTTTAAAGAAGGTGCTAGTTTTTCAAAAGTTGAAATTTCTAGAAGGATTATCAATCCAAATGCCCAAAACGATAATGAGGGAAATACCACTGAAATTTTTAGCATTCCAATCCAAGGAGATTTAAAAATCACTGACAGTGGAAGTCAATTCTTATTGAAGCCATTTGATAAGATTTCCATTAAATCATCCCCTACTTTTGAAATCCAAAGAAATATTCATGTTACCGGTCAGGTTAATTTTCCGGGTTCATATACTTTAGGTAAAAACAGAGCAAAAGTTTCTGATTTAATTGATATCGCAGGAGGCTTACGGACAGATAATTTCATTGGAGGGGCGCGTCTTTATCGTGATTCTACCATGGTTGGTATAGATTTAACCAAAGCCTTATCCAATGCTGTTTCAGAGGAAAACATATCTTTAGTTGAAGGGGATAGTCTTGTAATTCCTCGAGTGAATGAAACAATAAAAGTATCAGGAGCAGTACAAAACCCCGTTTATTTAAGTTTTAATCAATCTAAATCATTAAATGATTATCTGTCTGAAGCAGGTGGATTAACCGATGGAGCAATTAAAAGTCAGATTTATGTAAAAAATGCAAATGGAAAGTCGGCTAAAGTCAAGAAATTTTTATTTTTTA